>DUOG01000072.1 GCA_012838945.1 Acholeplasmataceae bacterium
AAACAAAAGCGAACGTTAAGCCTAAAATCGCCCTACTTTTTGAAGTTAAGGCAAAAGAAACACCCTCCTTCCTGTTAAACATCAGATTGAGGGTGTTTTTGCTTTAGTTAGGCGTATAATCAAAATTTATCAAAATTTATTAAAATAGTAGGCTTATTTTTGACTAATTTGACTTAATCCTTGAAATTCAGAAGAATTTTTCAAAATTTCAAGTTTTCATAAATTTGCCCCGCGCATATTAAAGGTGCCCCGAACGGTCCCATCGCCTTTTACTACTTTCCTGACCGGGGGGGATCATAAAATAAATAAATATATAATTTTTATTAATGATACTAAATTATTAACTTTTGGTACTCAAAACTTATTTTTTTGTCCTTTATCTTTTGAAAGGATTATTTATCCTTTTAATTTTTAAAGAAAGGAAAAATATTATGTATGAAAAAGTACCAAGAGAACTAAAAGAAAATGGGCTGTTTTGCCTATGGAGAAAGGAGGAGGTGAAGGGGAAAATTACGAAAGTGCCATACAAACCAGATGGTAGTAAAGCTAGTTCTAACCAAAGAAGTGATTTTACTAAGTTTGATAGTTTAGTAAACCACACCAAGGGATATGATGGAATAGGTTTAGGAATCTTTGATGGATATTCTGCTATCGATATTGACCACTGCATTAAGGATGGCATCATTAGTGAAATGGCTCAAGATATTATTAACACAATGAAATCTTACACTGAAGTCAGCCCATCAGGAAATGGTATAAGAATTATCTTTAAGGCCATCGGTCTAGTTTATGATAAAAATATGTATTATATCAACAATCAAAAAGTTGGGTTAGAAGTATATTTATCAGGTTCTACTAGTAAATATGTTACCATAACTGGTAATGCATTAAATGATTTAGCTATTGCTTCTCGCACTGATGAAGTACTTGTGGTTATAGAAAAGTATATGAAAAGAAAACCAAAAGCAACAACACACTCTACTGATCAAAAGAGCTATTTGTCTGATGAAGAAGTTATCTCAAAAGCAAAAAGTAGTAAGAAAAATGTTAAATTCGAACGTCTTTATAATGGAGATATTACTGGTTATCCAAGTCATAGTGAAGCTGATATTGCTCTATGTATGATTTTATCATTTTGGTGTGGTGGTGATAAAGAACAAATAAATAGGCTTTTTAGAGAATCAAAACTTTATAGAGACAAATGGGAAAGGGATGACTATCGGAATAACACACTAGACTATGCAGTATCAAACACTAAAGAATATTATGAACCACCTAAGGTTGAGAGTCCTCTCTTTGATTTCACAAATACTTATCAAAAACTCGTTGAATTAAAACCCGATAAAAACCATAAGTTTCGATGGTCTGATATCGGTAATGGAAGACTATTTGCAGAGCTCTTTAAAGAGGTTGCAAGATTTGTACCAAGCAGAAAGAGCTGGTATATTTTTGATGGCACCAGATGGGTGAAAGACGATTGTTCGCTTAAAGCAATTGAACTTTGTAAGAGTTTAGCAGATCTTCTTTTGCTTTATGCAAACTCATTAAAAAGAGGAGAAAAAGATAACTTCCCTGAGTATGCAATTAAATGGCAAAAAAGAACATTTAGGGATGTTGTCCTAAGAGAAGCTCAAAGTATATATCCTTTATCTATGGATGCATTTGATAAAGATATCTATTTAGTTAACTGCAAGAATGGTACACTAGATTTAAGGGACTTTAACTTTCGAGAACACTCATCAAGTGACTTAATTACCAAAATGGCTAATGTTAATTTTGATAAAGATGCATCTAGTGATAGGTTTACTTCCTATATTAATGAAGTAATGGATAATGATAAAGATAGAGCAAAGTTTCTTCAAAAGGTTATCGGTTATGGAATAAGTGGAGACACAAGGTTTGAATGTATGTTTATCTTAAGTGGTAAAAATACTAGGAATGGTAAAGGAACATTAATGGAATCATGCTTAGGTGTACTAGGAGATTACGCTTGTGCAGTAAGTTATGAATCCATCGCACAAAAGAACTATGTAAACAGTCAAGGGCCTAAAGAAGACTTAGCAAGACTATCTGGAATCAGATATGCAAATATATCTGAACCTAGAATTGGATTAGTTCTAGATGTAGCTAAAATAAAAACATTAACTGGTAATGATACCATTAATGCTCGGTTTTTAAATGAGAATTCATTTGACTATAAACCACAATTCAAAATATATATAAACACAAACCATCTTCCAATTGTTAATGACGTTACTGTATTTAAAAGTAATCGTATCCACCTCATTCCCTTTGAACACCATTTTGAGGAAGGAGATAGAGATACCGGACTAAAGAAATTATTTAGTGAAGAAAGAGTTAAGAGTGCCATCTTTAACTGGATGATTGAAGGATATAAACAACTTATGAAAGAAGGATTAAAGCCACCAGCTTCAGTAATTGAAGCCACAAATATATATCACAAAGACAGTGATAAAATACTTCAGTTCATGGATGATGAACTTGTAAAGGATAATGCAAGTGAGGTAAAAAACTCTTTAGTCTATAGTACCTATGTTGCTTGGTGCAATCGTAATGGTTATATGTCTTACAGTATTCAAACATTTACGGGGGAACTCAGGCGATATGGAGAGATTGTGAAAAAAAGACCTAAAGTTGGCGGAGAGAAAACCACACTACTATTAGGTTTCAAATTAGCAACTGAGTTTTTAGAATAACACAAATCTTGGGGTACATGGGGAAGACAATTCTAGACTCTATTATAAATTATTTTATTATAAATATATTTTAGTCTAAAAAGATGTACCCCCATGTACCCCAAAGTATTGGAATTGTGACTTTAATGAAATCGATAGAATGAAAGAAATCTTGCACTTATTGTTTAGTGATGGTCTATTATTATCAATAAAAGTTAAAAGTACACGTGTGCTATCTGCACCCTCGTTTTAGTAAATATCTAACAATCAAAAATATAACTATTTATCATACTATCTTTTATACAACAACGGCTACATCTATTGGTTCTATTAATGAACTTATAAACATAGCCGTTTATTTGTTTATATTTCCTACATATCAAAATATCAATTAAACCCACAACTAAAACCATATTCAAGTATATGTATTGTAGTATAGAGTGAACACTTATTACACCGTACACATACATTAGTGGCATAAATTTACAAATTAATTATTTCTTTAAACATAAAATTTCATTAATTAATTGTGATTTTTATTAGTTAGTTTTCTCATATTTTTTTTAAAATATTTTCTATACAACTTATAAAAATCATCATTAGGATTGATTAAAAATAATCCGAATTCTGTATGAAATCCTTTAATTTTATTATTCCATAATTCATACATTTTTAAAAAGAATAGTGGGAATGAAGTAGAATTTACGGTTATATTTTCTTTAAGGCTTTCAATTTTATAAATATAATCATTATACTCGTTTATAAAATTGTATATTATAATTAAACCTTCAAAGAATGATATAAACGAATATGAAAATGTAATTTGTAAACAATCGTTTTTATCAATTGTTTCAATAGCGTTTAAGGAATTTAAATCATAAGAATCTTTTTTTATTTCTATTTTAACATAATAACTTTCTATACCCATTTAATCCTCCTATGGAACTAAGAAAAATTTAACTGAATTATACCCTAGTTGTCTCAATGCAGCAATTCTATGATGGCCATTTGCTATTTGATATATACCATTCCCCAATTTACTTGCATAAATATTACCATATTCTCCAGTTTGTGATATTGATCTAACATAACTTGAAATTCCACCATCTTTAGGTCCAATAGTAACAAAATCATCCAAAGGGTTATTAAGCAAATTATTAATATTTGTCTTTATTGCCATTTTCCCTGCATTTTGGAGTGCATAATGCGTTCCTCCCCAAGTACCACCTATTACTGCTCCAGCAATAGACCCCCACATAAACCCATCTGCTGCTTTATCCCAAGACCACCCATCTTCACTAGATGAACCTGCTATTATCATTCCTGCTGTTCCGATTGCTAGAGAGCCTACAAATGCACCCGCAAAGACTGCTGATGCAGCTGTTGGAGCCATTGTTGCTGTAAAAACAGATAATACAGCTGTTCCAGCAGCAGCAAATCCCCCAGCTGTAACAACAGTAAGAGCTGCAGCACCAACAATAATAACACCACCTATAACCCATTTTGCCCAGATTGGCAAACATCCACTAGGGTCAACAAACATCACTGGATTATTTCCACAATAAGCATATAAATTTAATCCATTTACACTACTAGGATCTAAATAACTTACATCATCAGCATTTAACCATCTACCCCATTCAGGTACATAATATCTAGAGTTACAATAATATAGTGATGTCTCATCGTCATAATAATACCCTTTGTAACGGAAGGGGTTCTTTTTGCCAATAATCTGATTGCCTATTATTTGCAAAATATTGCCATACGCATCGTACACATATTTTACCACGATGTTTCCGTTCC
>DUOG01000006.1 GCA_012838945.1 Acholeplasmataceae bacterium
AATCCAATTAAATAATATGTTGTTGCTTTTACATCCACCGCAATCTCCATAATGGAAATCGGAGTGATGGTAATTATTAAATCATGGCGACCTTTGCGTACAAAGATTTCCTTAACATCATCATTCACTGATTCAACAATATAGTCTTTCAACTTGCAATAGTTAAGAATTTCACTCTTTACTCTTTCATAGGTATTTCGATAATAATGCGTTAATAAATCTTTATTATTTGCTTGGTCACTCGTTTCAAAGTCATTAACAAAATAATCTTTAAAGGCCATTTCCAATCTCCTTTTTTATGACATCTACTATTTCTAATAGTTTTTCTCTAAATCGATAAATCGGTCCATCATTATCAAGAACATAATCAGCCCGCTTACACTTTTCTGAAAGTGGCATCTGCGCCGCGATCTTCAACTTCGCATAAGATACGCTAATTTGATCTCGGGCAACTAGACGCTTTACTTGATTGTGATAACTGGTGTACACAACAATTACTTTGTCGACAATGTCTTCAAAGCCAGCCTCATAGAGAAGGGGCACGTCAACAAAAACCAATTGTTCATACCTTTCATCATAAAAACCTTCAATCATTTGGATCATATGCCGCTTTACCTCAGGATGAATAATTGCATTTAGTTTATCACGTTCATTTTCATCATTAAAGACAATCTCAGCTAAAGCACGGCGATTGATCGTTTGGTCATTATTCAAAATTGAACTGGTAAAGGTTTTAACAATTTCTTTATACACTTTGGTTTCAGGTTGCATGAGGTTATGCACAATCGTATCCGCATCAATCACAAGATATCCTAAATCTTTTAAGATGCTAGTTGCTTGTGATTTGCCGGTGGCGATTCCTCCGGTAATACCGACTACATATAACATTATATCACATCCAATTTTTAATGTTCGTCTTTAGCGATTCTCAACTTTTGACAATGATTACAAATATAGGTTCCCCGACCACTGACACGAATCTTTTCGATTGGTTGTTCACACACGAGGCATGGCTCGCCTCCCCGACTATGAACGTATAGTTCTTGTTGGAAGCGTCCAGTGACTCCTAAACTACTAGTGTAAGAGCGAATGGTCGTTCCCCCAGCTAAAATAGCTCGGGTTAAAACATCTTTAATATATCGTGCAAGGTTATCATAATCATCATCAGTTAAATTACTAGGCACTTCACTTGGATGAAGCCCTGCTAAAAAACAAACTTCATTCACATAAATATTGCCGAGCCCTGCAATGATCTCTTGGTCTAAAAGCAAGGCTTTTAAGCTTCTTTGACGTTTACTAAACATTTCTTTTAAATAAGCTGGGGTAATTTCACTTACACCATCAAGTCCTAGTTTGGCTAGACGTTTATGTTTTTTTACAACTTCAAGATCAGTTGAATCAACCACAATCATCTTACCAAATTTTCTCGTGTCATGATAGCGAAGATGAACCTTTCCATCTAGGACAAAAATAATATGTTCATGTTTATCTATTTCAAGTTCAGGTTCTTTATAATAAAACTTCCCTTCCATCCGCAGATGGACAACTAAACTATAATGGTCTAAAATAAAAATTAAATATTTTCCTAAGCGGTGAATATCTCTAAAAACTTCACCAATTAGTTTGGCTTTAAAATCATCAGGGTTAATGCCATCTAATATCTTATCATAATTAATAATAATATCGGTTATCTGTTTTCCAATAACGAGGGGTTTGAGCGTTTCTTTAACAGTTTCTACTTCTGGAAGTTCTGGCATCTTACCACCGATTATAATGAATTACTTCAGGATTGAAGTTGTCACGGAAATTAAAGATACTGTTGTCTTTAGGATAGCCTAAAGCAATAGTGCTAAAAGGTTCGGCTTCTTCTGGAATGTTAAAGAGAGCTCGCACTTGTTCCATGCGTTCGGCTCTAGGTGCCACTCCTAACCAGCAACTGCCTAGTCCCAAACTTGTTGCTTGAAGCAAAATGTTTTGGGTTGCTGCAGCAAGATCTTGTTGGTAAAGTGGTGTCTTAATTTTATCCCTAAGAGCACAAACAACAATCGCTAGTGGGGCTTCCTTTAACATGGTAGCACTTTTCACCTCTTCAGCATACTTAAACAATAAGTTCTTATCAGTTACCACAATGAAAGCCCACGGTTGTTCATTATGAGCACTTGGTGCTTGCATCGCAGCTCTTAGTAAGAGATCTACTTTTTCCTTTTCAACTTCTTGGCTACTAAATGCCCGACAACTTCTTCTATTATTAATTATTTCTAACATTAAAATTCCCCCTTTAATCAATATTCCAGTTATAACTATGGTCAACTTCAACTTTTAAATCTACTTTAAGTTGAACTGCTGATTCCATCGCTTTTTTAACTAAAAATTTAACTTTATCGAGTTCGTCTTTGGCTACATCTAAGACTAACTCGTCATGAATTTGAGAAACAATTTTACTTTTTAAACCGGCTGTTTTTAAGGCTTGATTAACATCAATCATCGCCTTTTTGATAATATCGGCAGCACTACCTTGAATTGGTGCATTCATGGCGGTGCGCTCACCAAATTGCATTAGTTGATAATTGGAACTGGCTAGTTCCGGAATATAACGACGACGCTTAAAGATCGTCTCAGTATAGCCATTAGACTTGGCCTCTTTAACGGCTTGATCAAGATATTGCTTTATCTTAGGGTAAGCCTCAAAATAACGCTTAATGAAGGTACTTGCATCATATTGAGAAATCCCTAGGGTTTCACTAAGTCCCCAATCACTCATTCCATAAATAATTCCAAAGTTGACCGCTTTAGCGTTACGGCGCATCTCTGAAGTAACATTTTCAACTGGCACGTTAAATACTTTTGCGGCTGTGAGTGAGTGGAAGTCAGCATCTTCACTAAAGTCTTTAATCATTTCTTCTTCATCGGCTAGATGGGCTAAGATCCTAAGTTCAATTTGTGAATAGTCCGCACTGACCAAATAACCATCTTTAAAACTAGGGACAAAGGCCGAACGAATAATCTTACCATCATCAGAACGAATCGGAATATTTTGAATATTTGGATTAACCGAAGAAAGTCTTCCGGTTAAGGTTAAGGCTTGCTTAAAGATAGTATGGACTTTACCATCTGGATATATTTCTTGTTTAAGTCCAGTAATATAGGTAGAAAGTAATTTAGCATACTTTCGATATTCTAAAATAACTCTAACAATCTCATAATCTTTTGCTAGTTTTTCTAGAACTGGAGCAGCAGTTGAATAACCAGTTTTTGTTTTCTTTCCTGTTGGAAGTTTTAACTTTTCAAATAAAACCTCACCAAGTTGTTTTGGTGAATTGATATTAAACTTTTCACCACTTAACTGATAAATCTTTTGCTCTAATTCTAATTCTTTTTTCAAGAATTCAGCACCAATATCATCTAGTACCTTTTCATCAAGTTTAAAACCACTAATCTCAACATCTCCTAGCACTAATGCTAATGGCATTTCAAGGTCAACGAGTAAGGTCCATTGTTCATACTCTTTTAATTTCTTTTCTAAGATTGGTTCTAAACTCTTAATTATTTGACATTTCTTTAATGAATGTTCAGCTATTACCTGAGTCTCAGGATTGGCTTTTCCCTTTTTCCCAAAGACAACTTCATCAAGTTCAATATCAGTACTAATAAAGTTACTAGCAAGTGTGCCAATGCTATTAGAAGCAAAACTTGGATTAATAATGTATGCAGCAAGCAAGAGATCAAAATCAACCCCTTTGACCTCTATTCCTTGATACTTTAAGGCCACATACAATCTCTTTAAATCCATTACCTTTTTAGTTATAGCTTCATCTTCAAAAAAGTTAATGATATCTTCATTTTTAAGATATTCAGGTTCAAAGTAAAAACCAGTGTTTTTAGTCAAAATACTAAAGCCAAGGATATTACCTCGGTGATAATTTTCTTGATCAATTTCCAAGCCAATATAAGCTTTCTCTATTTTTTCTTGGTTAAATCTTTCAATATCGTTAATTATAATTTCAATATTATTTAAAGTTTCTTCATCTTTTTTAATATTGTTATTCTTTTGTAATTGATCGATATAGATTTTAAAATCAACTGATTCATAAAACTTGATGAGGTTATATAAATCATAGCCTTGATAGAAAGTATCTTTTATATTAACATCTATATCACAATCACATTTAATAGTAGCTAGTTCTTTGGTTCTCAAAGCGATCTCTTGATCTGCTCTTACTTGTTCTTGAAGGCGACCTTTCAATTGTTCAACATTTTCAATAACCTTCTCTAAAGTACCATATTCTGTAAGTAAGTTTAATGCTGTCTTTGGTCCAACTCCTTTAATTCCTGGTAAATTATCAGAGTTGTCACCAACCATTCCTTTATAATGGATAACTTGATGAGGATAGAATCCTACTTTTTCAAAAAAGTTATCGTTATTATATTCATCAAGATCAGATAATCCTTTTTTAGTTAATAATACACTTGTTTTATCATTGACTAGTTGTAAGAGATCTTTGTCACTACTAATAATAATAATCTGATCGATTTCATCATAAGCTTTACAAGCTACGGTTCCTATTAAATCATCCGCTTCATAACCAGGAACTTCTAGACGCTTAACTCCTAGTACGTCTAAATACTCTTTGATTAGTGGTATTTGAATAACCAGTTCATCAGGTATTACTTTTCTCGTTCCTTTATAATCTTCATATTGATGATGACGGAAAGTCTTCTCTTTAGTGTCAAAAGCCACAAACATATGAGTGATGTCTTCAATTTCCATCACTTTAGTCATCATGCTCGCAAAGCCAAAAAGGGCATTTGTATAAATACCTTTACTACTTTTCATTAAATTACCAGTATAACTGGTTGCATAATAGGCTCTAAACATTAAACTATTTCCATCAATTAATACTAACTTTTTCATAATTACCCGCTTTCTTAGTTAATTCTATCATATTTTAGGATAATTTGTTATATAAAAAATAATATTTCATCATACTAATAGCGGAGGGATAAATGATGAAAAAATACTTTTTATATTTGATCCTGCCACTTTTAGTTTTAATCATAATAAGCACCAAAGATGTAAAAAAAATTGAACTTACCATCCCAACTAGTATAACAGACCTTGGCTATTCCAATGATGATATTGAACGGTTAGTCTATTATTATACGACTGATGTATTAGATATCATTGAAGAGTATCAAATACCAAGTTATTTTACCAAGGCTTGTCTGAAATATAAAAACTGTCATGGAATGTCCTTAGGAAAATACTACGAGAAAGCAAGAGGGAGCACCCATAATTTATTATATACTATAAACACGATAAATCGGCCCAATTTGCTTGAGGTAAAGAATACTAAAAGCAAAGCCATTTTACCCGACACCAAACTCATCTTAGTCAATAAAAACTATTATTTAGAGCGCGATTTTACCCCAAAAAACTTAACGAAAATTTCCGTTATTCCACACATTATTAGACCTAATGAAGAGATGTTAGCAGACCTTGAAGCCTTCAAACATTACCTCAATTTATATCAAAAAGCAAAAGATAGGGGCTTATCGCTAGTCGTATATTCAGCTTATCGTACCTATGAAAAACAAGAAATATTATATTATAGTATTAACAATCAAGATGATAATTATGTTGCTAGACCAGGCTTTTCCGAACACCACACTGGTCTTGCATTTGACATCTCTACCTTAGAAGTAGGGCTTACTGAACGTTTTGAAATGACTCCTGAGTTTACTTTTTTAAAAAACAATGCCCATACCGAAGGTTTCATTCTCCGTTATCCAAAAGGAAAAGAAGGAATTACCGGCTATTTTTATGAGCCTTGGCACTTCCGATATGTCGGAAAAAAAGCAGCTTTCACCATCTATTATGAAGGCCTAACCTTAGAAGAATATTTGGCCCGATATATCGAAATTCCCCCAATAGATTAATCACCCTCTAAAACCTACCTTCATAAATTATAGGGAAGGAGGTTATTACTATGCAAAGATTTAATTCTGACGAGCGCCTACTCCCATTTCTAGCTGGAGCAGCCCTTGTTCCGTTTTTTGCTGGTGGATTTGGTAGACCGTGTTGCCAACCATTCCCGGTTTTCCCTCAACCTGTACCATTCCCACAGCCAGTACCATATCCAGTAGCTCAACCTATCCCAGTTCCACAACCACCACAATTAGTGCCATTCCCAGTTCAAGAACCAGCTCCAATTTACACTACTACTGCTATTTCTACCCCACAACCACAGCTCACACCATTCTTCCAAAGCCAACAACAAATTACACCATTTACTCAAACACAAACACAGATTGCACCATTTGCTCAAAATCAACCATATTCCCCTTTTGGTTCAAATTTTGTTCGTTCTGTAGTTTATGAATAATCGTTAAATATCGATTTATTTTCCTTTTAGCATAACCTGTGCTATAATAAATTTAATATTAATAGAGACAAGGGTATGCACTATGACAAAGGTTAGTTTATTTAAATGTGATGATTATCATCTTGAAGATCTTAAAGCGATCATTCAAAAAAGTTTTGAGGCTTTAGGTGGTTTAAACAATTTAATCAACGAGTCAGATGTTGTGTTTTTAAAGGTCAATGCGGTTAGTAATCTTCCTAGTCATCTTGGCTATACGACCAATCCCATCTTCTTAAAGGCGATGATTCAAGTCGTAAAAGAAACTGGCTGTAAAATAATTGTGGGCGATAATCCACCATTTCACAACTTAAAGAAAACTTTAAAAGGTAATGGAATGCTTGCTATTTGTGAAGAGGAGCAAGTAGAAATCTGTGATAACACAATTTTAACAACCATTACCAATGACCAAAACTTTCATTATTCATCTTTTGAAGTAAGCAAACAGATGATAGACTGCGACGTATTGATTAACCTACCAAAATTAAAAACTCATGCTTTAACCTACTTTAGTGGGGCAGTTAAAAACTATTTTGGCTTAATTTACGGACTCGAGAAAGCCAAATGGCATGTCAAAGCTAGTGACCCAGCAACTTTCAGTGCGATGATTGCTGACTTGTATGGGGCAGTAACATATACCTTCAGAGACAAAGTTCTCTTGAACTTTTGTGATGGGGTAATCGCTCTAGAAGGTGAGGGACCAACCACCGGTGGAAAAGCACGCCAACTTGGTGCCATTCTAGCCAGTAAGGATGCGGTTGCGCTCGATGCGGTTTGTTTAAAACTAGCCAATCTGGAAATTGAAAAATCACCAATTACCCTTGCTGCCATGAAGGCTGACCTGGGAACCGGTGATATCGAAAAGATCAATATAATTGGAGACTCCTTAGATTCATTTAATACTAAACTAGTTGAACCTCAAAAAACTCATCCAGGAATGAAAATTCTTAAATATCAATGGATGAAAAACATCTTACTTGAATTACCAAAAATCAATAAAAACCTCTGCATTAAATGTGGAGAGTGTACTAAGATTTGTCCACCTCAAACTCTAAAGATTAAAAATGGTAATTATCCAACACTAAAAAATAGTCGTTGTATTCGCTGCTGGTGTTGTGCCGAGGTGTGCACTAAAGGTGCCATCACCAAAGGAAAACGACCACTACTAGGACGAATTATAATGTCAAAAGCAGGCAAATGATGCCTGCTTTTTTGATTTCAATTATTCTCCTACGTAATTTAGGTTAACAAGTAATACACGACCAACGGTAATTAAATCACCAAAGAGTGGAACTTTTAATTCAAGTTCAACATACTTGTGAGTTGTGTCATTAGCTTGCATATCTTTGTAATTAATCTTTTCCCAAGCAAGGGCTAACTCTGTTGTGTTTGGAATAATTGTTTGAGTTTCATCATCAAAATCCATGAAGATTAAGCCCGCAAATAAGACTTCACCTTTTTGATTGTAGACATTATCCATTGCTGCTGCATTATCAGCTAAGTTCAATGCGATAATATCAACAATAGTATTTCCTTGTAATAAGGTCTTTTGATAATTGCTTAAATAGTTTGTGCGACCATCATTATAGTTACTAGTGTTGAAGTAACCTGTGATGCGTCCTTGTTGTTGATCAGTAAATTGAGCATCTGGACCTTTGCTGGTAGGGGCACTGTGGTTGTTGCGGCCTTGGAATTCAAAGGCAGAAGCACCACATGGGCCGAAAGTCATATCGTTTAATTCAACTTTACTTGCCATAATTGCTAGGCCAGTTGCAAAGATATTATCAATTGTAACCTTAGTAAATAATCCATTATAAGCATAACGAACTTCAATTCCGCCCGCAAAATTTGTAACTGCAACATTTTCAATTTTAGTTTCAAGGGCAACTTTTTCTCCAAGTTCATTTGGTTTATTTAAGAATATGGCATAGCGGTGAACACCAATTGCTCTTGGGTTTTCACCAGAGAATTGAGGGAAATCAATACCACTATTACCCTTAACCTTTAAGTCGCGAATGAATACTTTTAATTCTTTTTGGCCAGTGTAAGCTCTAAATTGTAGTAAGTCATCAACATTAGAGCGGTCTTCGCCAGTTTGATCGTAATACCAATCATAGTCTTCTTTAGTTAGAACACGTTGGTCTTCTAAATTGATACGGTGGTTATTACCGATAATTTCATAACTACCATTACCATAGATTTGGGTGCGTTGAACCTTTAAGATGTCTTGAAGACTCTTGTCAACATAGTTTTCCACAATGTGTGCCGGTACTAAGTCATATCCATAGCGGTTTTCATTAATGACTTTTTCTAATACAACCACGTTAATTAGGTTTTCATTAAGTTCTTCAGAAACAATACGTCCATGTTTTTCAATGGCAGCTTTTAATTCTTCATAATTAGTTACGGTTACCCCATTGTTAACATTGAATGTATATTGAGTAGTAGCTTCTATTCTACTTCCTGAATTAGAACTTACTTTAACAGTAATTTCACCAGTGGTTTGGAATTTAACCTTCCCATTTTCCACAACAGCAATTTCATTAGAAGTGGCAGTTGAACCTTTCTTAGTAAAAGTGTAAACTAAATCTTCACTTACTTTGGTAACTCCTTCATCCTTAACTGGAGTTGGAACAAATGGTAGTTCAAAACTCTTGCCTACACTATAAACATAGTTAGGTCTTTCCACAAATACTTCTGGAAGTCTTAAGGCAATTGGCGGAACAATTACATCAACGGTAGTATCCACATAGATACCAGTACCTTTGATTTGGGCTCTGACAACTGCTTGTCCATGCCCAAGGGCAGTTAATGTACATTGATAACCATTTGCACTAATACCTAGAACATCGGCTCCACTTAAAACGGTGAAGATAATCTCTTGGTCTAATACTTTTTCGAATTTATCATTAAAGACTTGAGCTTCAAGGGTTTTTGCTGCCGCATTAATATCAATTTCAATATCATCATATGGCATTAATAAATATAATTCATCTTGTTTTGGATCATACACCGTAATGGTGAGAGTATCACTTTCCACATCACCGTTAACAGCCTTTACTTTAACAACGCTACCTGGAGCAGCACTGGCTCTAACAAATAATTGGTTTTTGGAAGTATCGACTGAAGCAAATTCATTGCCTTCTACGATAACCCATTGAATTTTGATGTTAGTAGCATCTTCTGGTGTTACCACAGCAGTTAAATCAACTGTTTCACCCGGTTCAACTAAATTACTTGAAGCACTGATTGTCACGCTTTCAACTAGCTTAATGACTTTTATTTTTAAGGTGTTACTTTCTGATTTTTCAAGGGTTGCTTTAATTTGAATTTCTGCATTTGGTTCTGCTTCTTCAGAAATCGTTAAAGTATTCCCTTCAATTTCAGCAATTTCTTCACCTTGAA
>DUOG01000073.1 GCA_012838945.1 Acholeplasmataceae bacterium
CAACAAAACTTCCGAGAACGTGGTTATATACGAAGAATGTTCTATTTAAAAGATGCTTTGGAAGACATTAAGACTACTAATATTGATGAATTATTACTAGAGATTAATGATCAAGTTGGAGATAGGGTCGTTAAGAATTGTGATAAATATGCTAGTAAAAGATCATTTTTGGAGTTCCTAGCTACCACTGCTATGAATTTAATTTATCCAGTAGCTTTAGGATTTTTAGCATACTTTTTCTTAGAAGACTTTAAAATGAATGAGTTTGTTGCCTTAACTGTTGCAGCAAGCACACTTGTTTGGCAAACTCGTAATATTGTAAATGATCTTAGTTGGATTCAATATGCAATCACTTACTCAGATTATTTAATTAAAGTATTAGGTCAAGAAGGTAAAATTGAAACCTTTATCGGAAAAGAAGTAATTGAAGAATTTAGCGAAATAACTCTTGAAGAAGTAACATTTTCTTATGAGCCAGATAAACCAGTCTTAAAGGGGATAAATATCAATATTAAAAAAGGACAAAAGATTGCCCTTGTTGGTCACAATGGTGCGGGAAAAACGACCATTGTGAAATTGCTGTTAAGACTTTATGATATTAATGAGGGAAAGATTACTTTTAATGGTATCGATTACCAAGAGATAACCCCAAGAAGTATCAGAAACAAAATAGGAATTGCTTTTCAAAACTTCGACGTTTATGCGATGTCGATAGCAGAAAATATCTTATTAAGAAAAGTAGATTCAGAAGAAGATGAAGAATTAGTTGTAAAAGCATTACAATTTAGTGGACTAGATGATTATGTTAAATCTTTACCTGAAGGTATTCATACTGAACTAACCCGAGAGTTTTCGGAAAATGGGGCGGTATTATCGAAAGGTCAAATGCAAAAGTTGGCTATTGCTAGAGCTTTTGCGAGTAATCGTCCTTTAATTATCCTTGATGAACCAAGTAGTGCCCTAGATCCGCTAAGTGAACATGATATCTATGAGCGTATGATGAAACTTGGGAAGGATCATGCCCTTATTTTTATTTCTCATCGGTTATCATCAACCGTAAAAGCCGATTGGATTTATGTGATTGATAATGGGGTGATTGCTGAACAGGGTACTCATACCGACCTTATGAAAAAAGAAAACGGAATCTATAAAAAAATGTATATGGTTCAAGCAGAAAAATACCGTCAAAATGGGGTGCAAGAAAATGCTTAAAGACATTAAGAAAAATTTTAAAATGATTGGTTATGTAGCAAAATTTGTACCGCTATATTTTGTTTCTTCGATTGTTTATATTATTTTTTCTGCTGTAACCAGTGTAGCAAATGTGGTTATTATTCAAAATATTATTGATAGTGTTATCGCTAGAATTCCATTTAGTGAAGTACTATCTAATTTATTAATTTATGTAGTTATTATTCTAGTGGCTGACTTCTTTATTATTATTCATAATTACTACCTTGTTCAAAGATGTCGTTATGTCTATGTTAAAAAGGCTCAGCGATTAATGTTTGAGAAAACTAAGAATATTGACACCGAATGTTTTGATAATCCTGAATTCTATAACCTTTTTTCTCGTGCCTTAACCCAAGGAGACGTTAAAGGAATTGATTGCTATGACAATCTTGTTCGCCTTGTTCGTTCACTTGTCACCTTACTTGCCTTGGGGACACTTATTATTTTGACTGATTGGTGGTTAATATTAATCATCCTGGTGGAGTGTATTATTTCAACTATTATTCAGATCAGAGTAGAAAAGATTTATTATAAAGCGGATAAAGCAGTAGAAAAATATAACCGCAGACATGGTTATATTGGTAGAGTCTTTTATTTAGAAAAGTTTGCAGGTGAGATCAAAGCAACTAGTGTTAGTGATTTATTAACGGAAAAACATGATGAGGCAACAGTGGATATTAAAAGAACCCTATTAAAACCAAAGGTAAGGATTTTCAGAAACTATGCCCTAAATACCCTAATCTATAACATTTTTAGAAATGCGATGGTTTATAGCTATTTGATGTATAAGGTGTTTAAAGACCCACTCATGACCATTGGGCTTTTCGGTAGTTCAGTTAATGCTGTAATGCAGTTTAGTCGAAATTTTGAACTAATTACTTATTCATTAACCCAAGCTAAGAAAAACAGTCTGTTTATTGATGATTTCTTATGGCTGATGGAATATGAACCAAAGATTGAAATAGAACAAGGGCTTGACTTAGTTGTTGATAAAGCATCGCTTGAAGTAAAAGATGTTAGTTTTAGATATCCGGGGACTGAAGAGTATGTCTTAAAGAATATTGATTTAAAGGTTAAACAGGGAGAAAAAATAGCCATTGTTGGACATAATGGTGCTGGTAAAACCACTTTAATAAAACTATTGTTGAAGTTTTATTTAGCCGATGAAGGTGAAATCTATCTAAACGATGTACCATATCGAGAACTAAATGAAAAATCGCTTCGTCAAAACTTTTCGGCTATTTTTCAAAACTTTCAAGTTTATTCAGTTAGTGTTTTAGAAAACGTCCTCCTCCGCAAAAGAATGAATGAAGAAGATGATAGTATCGTTTGGGAAGCACTAGAAAAAGCGGGACTCAAAGAAAAAATAGAAGCCTTACCTAAAGGACTTGATACGATATTAACGAAAGAATTTGATAATGATGGTTTAGTGTTAAGCGGTGGTGAACGTCAAAAATTAGTATTGGCGAGAGTCTTTGCCAGTAAATCGCCAATCATTATTTTCGATGAACCTACGAGTAATTTAGATCCCCTAGCTGAATATGACATCAATAAAAAGATAATAGAACTATCTCATTCTAAGACCGTAATTATGATCTCCCACCGGTTGTCAACAATCGTTGATGCTTCTACCATTTATTTAATTGATGGTGGTAGAGTTATTGAACAAGGGGACCATCAAAGTTTACTAAAACTTAAGGGTAAATATTATCAGATGTTTGAAACCCAAGCTAAAATGTACACTGATGAAGATCTTATGACAAATTAATATTATCTACCAACAAAAATAGGTAGTTAAAGTGTTTATATAATAGAGGTTCATTTTCTATCCCTATGGATTGTAAATATTTAACGGATGCAATTATTACTTGTGGACAGAGAATTGTGATAGAATTGAAGTAGGAGGTAGTCCAAATGAGCTCAAATAATAAATCCTTAGAAGAAGCAATGGTTAGTTTACAAGAAGGTAATCTGGAGTCTTTTGATATGATTTATGAAAGTACTTTTCAATCTATATTTTTCATCATCTATGGGGTTCTAAAAGACTATCACCTAGCTGAAGATGTAAGTCAAAATGCATACTTGCGAATATGTGAAAAAATTCACTTATATAAGCGAGGAACCAATCCCAAGGCTTGGATGGCAACAATCGCAAGAAATCTTGCATTAAATGAACTAAGAAAATTAAAGAAAGAATTGATTGTTGATCTTGATACTATAGATTATTTGGAATACACCAATAATCCAACTGATGTAGAAACACCATTAATCGATTTAGCCCGAGCTAATCTAAGTGATATTGAGTTTCAAATATTGATGCTTTGTACTGTAAATCAATATAAAAGGCGAGAAGCAGCAAAATTATTAAATATGCCCATTTCGACAGTTACTTGGCATTATCAAAGGGCGATAAAGAAGTTAAGGAAGTTAATCAAGGGAGGTGATCACTTTGAAAAAGGATGAATTAAAAGAGGCATTAAGAATTGAAGCAAGTATCTTTGTTCCGAATCATCGTGATCAGATAAAAGAAAGGGTAAGGTTGGTTGCCACACCAAAGGATAAAGCCACTTCGATACTAAAGAAGAAAATGGCACCAGTATTGGCATTAGGGATGTTAACTATCATCTTGACGATTGTCTTACCGTTCTTATTTAAGTCTCCAATGGCTCCAATATCTAATACTTTTGTTACCATTGATATCAATCCTTCCATTGAAATTGAAGCAGATCCCAACAGTATTATTAAAAATGTCAGAGCCTTAAATAAGGATGCCGTACTTCTATTAAGTGGTGAAGAAAAAAGCATCATTAATAAAGGATTGATTGAAGGTGTTCTTGCAATAATTAAATTAGCATCTGAAAGTGATTATTTAAACGATAATGATTTATTAATAACCACAGTAAATAATAATCAAGATCATGAAACAACCTTAATGAATCAGATTATCTCTGAACTTAATAATTACTTAGATGAAATTGACTTTAAAGGTCAATTATCACAAGTAAAAGTAAATAAACGTTTAAAAAAAGAAGCAAAAGAGTTGGGAATATCAGTTGGAAAGTTGAATCATATCCAAACAATAATTGATCTTAATCCTCAATTCACTATTGATGATTTAAAAGACAAATCGATTAAAGAACTAAATAATATTATTAAACGCTTTGATTCAGAAACTATTGATTTTGAAGAAAAATATGTTGAACTCTTTACGGATTTAACTTCAAAAGCACTTGTGGAATTGGATAAACTAGAAGAAGAAGTAAATCTTACAAGGGGTAAGATTAATCGTCTTAATACTGTTCTAAAACAATTGGAAAAAGCAAAGGATAAGATTAATAGTAATAAATATCAAAACTTTTTAGCTCAAACTATTGAAATCTATTCATCCTTGGCAGAATTTTATCCAGATGAGTTAGAACCATATAGTGAAGATATGGAAGTAGAAGAAATAGTTAATTCTTTAAATTCATTTATTGACCGAACTAACTCAAGGATAGAACATATTCACCAAAGTAAAAACCAAAAGGTGCGTGAGATCAGGAAGTTTCTGATTCAAAAAATCAAAGAAAATTTAAAGAATGGTGTAAGTAATCCATTTGATATCGATATTGAAGAGATTATTAATAATTTTTATTTTAATAATTTATAAATTCCTAACAAAAATTTACTCTTAAAGTGTTATATAGATGTAGAGTGAGATTTTTAGAATGGAGGATTTTAATATGAAAAAAATCTTGACTAGATTAACAGCCCTAATAATGGTAGTGGTTACTGCTTTTATTCTAGTTGGTTGTGGTAAGGATGCAACCTTTGAAGTCAAAAACGCTTATGTCGTTATCGACATTAACCCTTCAATTGAAATAGTTACTAATGAAGATGGAAAAGTTTTGCGAGTAACTGCTCTTAATGAAGATGCTCAAGTTTTACTAGTTGATGTTGATTTAAAAGGTAAGACTTTTGAAGAAGCTGTTGATGCTATTATTGAATTAGCTAAAGAATTAGGATATATCGATCAACTTGATGAAAATGCCATCTTATTTACAGTAGAGGCAGAAGAAGAAAGAACCGTTGAAGAATTAATAAAATTCTTACAAGAAAAAGTAAATAAGTTTAAAGACAAACATAAATTAAGAATTGAATGTTTGATTGAACAATTATCAAAAGATCCTAATCTTGTTGAAGAAGCAAGAAATCTTGATTTATCAGTTAATAAACTTGCACTAATAAAAGCAGCTATAGAAATTAATCCTGAATTGACGATTGAGGAAGCACGCAAGTTCCCAATAAAAGATTTACTTAAAATAATTGCTGATAGTAGGGAAGACGCTGATGGAATCGTTAATGACGAAAATCTTGCTGAATATTATAAGAATAAAAAACTTATGGCTTCAAAAATCACTTTAAAAGAAGTTGAATTATTGAATGAATTTATTCAAAGCGCTGAAGAAGATTTATTTACAAGTATCTTAGAAGGTACTGAAATTTCAGTGGAAACAGTTAAATCACTTTATCAAGAATATTTTGATGCCATTAAAGCAGCGATTGATAACTTCAATGATGAAGGTGAAGCACCAGATACTTCTGAAGAAGAAAAAATCCTTTTAGAGTTAATTGAAACATTACTTGAAGAAAAAGAAACTTTAGAACAATCAATTCAAGACCTTTTACGTGAATTTGCTAATATAGATCGTAGACTTCCAAATTTTAAAGAACTAAAAGATCAAGTCCAAAATCAAATTCGTGAGTTTCAACATGAACGAAAAGAGATTATGGATCAAATTAGAGAAGTGACTCGAGAACTTAGAGATCAATTTAAAAAGCAACTTCAAGAAAATCGTGGAGGAAATATAAATTCAAATCATAATGAGCTTCTTAGAGAGTTAAGAGAGATTAGAAAAGAATTTGAAGCTAAATTTGAGGAAATTGGCATTGACTTAGTTAAATTCGAACGTCACTTCATTGATTATATTCGGGATCAAATTGAAGATGCACGTACTCAAATTAAAGAAGAATTTGAAGCAATGAAAGAGATGTTAAAAGAACGATCTAAGGAAGCCAAGGAACAACTAAGAGAACGAAAAAATCAGTTAAAGGATCTATTTAGATAAAATAAAAGAGCAACCGTCGGTTGCTCTTTTATAATGGTGGAGGTGTAAACGTTATGTTTATATCTTATTGGAAAATGTTCTTGAAAACATTATTCACTATATTATATTCACTTAGTTGGTAATTGTTCATCGTATTGGGGATAAATAATATATTGAAAAATAGGTAAAAATGACGATTTTAATGTATAATATAAAAGATGAAGTTTATTAAATGAGGTGCAATATGAAAAAGACTCGCCCGAACGGCTTTGTTTATCAAATACTTCGAATTCTTGCGATTATCTACTTGAAGTTTAGATGCAAGTTTAGAGTAAAAAAGGAAGGATTAAAAAATGTTAAGGGGAGTTATTTATTAATATTTAATCACTATTCAAATTATGACTTTTTGTTTGCGGCTACGGCTATAGGTTCTCGAAGAGTGAACTTCGTAGTATCGAGTTATTTTTTTCGTAATAAAGGGTTTGCCAGAATATTAAAGGCTAATAAGTGTATATCAAAAGAACAGTTTAAACCAGACTTAAAAGCAATTCGACAAATGAAAGCTGTTATTAATGAAGGTGGTATCATTGGGATTGCACCTGCAGGACAAGTGAGTATTACTGGAGAATCAACTTTCATTTCTCCAGCAATAATTAAACTAATTAGGTTTTTAAAAACAGATGTTGTTTCAATGGTCATTAAAGGTGCCCATTTACTTTTTCCTAAATGGGGAGTTAATAAAAGAAGAGGACGTATTGATGCAGAATATGTTCACATTATAAAAAAAGAAGAATTTGACAATTTAACAGATCAAGAAATTTATGACCGAGTTGTTGAGTCAATAAGTATCAATGATTATACATATCAAGCAGAAAAGAAATACCCTATCAAGGGTAAGAATATGATTGAAGGATTAAATAATATCCTTTATTACTGCCCTAAATGTCATCAAGAGTTTTACCATCAAGTAAGAGAAAATGTAATGGAGTGTACTTATTGTGGTAATAAAACAAAAATGGATAAGTATGGTTTCTTAGCACCAGTTGATGCCGATTCAGTTTGCTTTAGTGATGAGGTAAAATGGTATCGTCATCAAAAGGAAAGACTGGCTAAAGAAATGCAAGATCCTAATTTTGTAATGACAATGGAAGTAGATGTTCAAAGGGCTAATCCTGAAACTTCAATCTTTGAATATGCTGGTCATGGAATGTTAACCTTTAAAGGTGATGAAATTACTTATGAAGGTGAATTATTAAATGAACTGGTTACTAGACAGTATTCATTAAAGTCAGTTGCTCAACTACCGTTCAAACCGGCAGCCCATATTGAAATTCCGAATGATGAAGCACAATATCTCTTTCAACCAGTAAACAATAAATCACAATTAATCAAATGGGTTATCGCAACTGACATTTTAAATGATTTGAATCTTAATAAGGAGTAACTATGGTATTCGAGAAGATTATTCGCCTTGATAATGTAAATAATGAATTAATTCCTTATTATCATTATAAAGGTAAGGAATTAATCGCACCATCAACGATTACAGGCGAAAAAGTAAAAGTGCAAATAAATGATAATCCTATATTTCCTAGTTTAAAGGTTTTGGAGATTTTAAAAGAATCACCAGATCGTATTGAGCCACTCTGTCCAATTTTTCATCAGTGTGGTGGATGCACGCTTCTTCATATGACATATGAACGACAATTAAAAGAAAAGACCGAACTAGTAAGAAGAGTTTTGCAAGGAATTGCTGGGATTAAAGTAAAAGTTCCTGATTGTTTAGGGATGGAAAATCCTTATCACTATCGTAATAAGAACCAAGTAGTATTTAAAAATGCTGGCAATGGGAGAATAATAAGTGGTTTTTATGAAAAAGGAACTCATAATGTAATTGACTTTAAACGTTGTTTGATACAAGATCAATATGCTGATGAGATAGTTGAAACCATCAAAAAATTAATGATTGAACTTGGAATTCCTGCTTATAATGAAGACTATCAACAAGGATTCTTACGACATGTTTTAATTAAAAGATCATTTGCTACTAATCAAACAATGGTTGTATTGATAACAGGAAAGAACAACTTTCCTAAAGAAAAAGAGTTTATATCAAGACTTTTAGTATTGCACCCTAATATAACTACAATTATTCAAAATCTAAACAATAGTCAAACAAGTGCAGTTTTAGGTGAAAAAGAAAAAGTATTATATGGCAATGGCTATATTTTGGATATTTTAATGGGAAAGAAATTCCTTGTATCTTCCAAGTCATTTTATCAAGTGAATCCTTATCAAACTGAAGTATTATATAAGACAGCTCTAGAAATGGCAAATTTGAATAGAAATGAAGTATTACTTGATGCCTATTCTGGAGTTGGTACAATTGGAATAATTGCGAGTGAAAAGGTTAAAAGGGTTGTAAGTGTTGAAATTGTTGAAGAGGCGGTAAAAGCTGGAATCAGAAATGCCAAATTAAATAATATAAAGAATATTCATTTCAATTATCAAGACGCTACAAAATATATGATTGATAGTGCTCGTCATGGTAGTAGGATAGATGTAGTTATTTTGGATCCGCCGAGAAGAGGTTGTGGTGACCTCTTTATGGCTGCTGTAATAGCATCAAAAATTAAGAAGGTTATTTATATATCATGTAATCCAGTTACCCAAGCAAAGGACATTAAAAAACTTTTGAGAAATGGTTATGTGGTTACTGGAGTTCAACCTGTTGATCTTTTTCCACACACAAGTCATGTGGAGTGTATAATTTGCCTTCAAAAAAGATAATTAGCAGGAGATAAGATGAAAGTTATTTATAATGATTTATGTATCAGAAATGCTGAAGAAAAAGATAGTGTTCAACTTACTCAGTGGTGGAATGATGGAAAAGTAATGGCTCATGCTGGATTTCCTTATGGAATTGGAACAACCCCAGAGAAAGTTAAAGAAAAAATAATAAAAGAAAGTGACGAGACAAGAAGAACCCTTATTATCGAACATCAAAACATTCCTATTGGTGAAATGAGTTATCGAAATGTTGGTAATAGTACTTGTGAGATTGGTATAAAAATCTGTAATTTTGATTTTCAAAATAAAGGATTAGGAAGAATCTTATTAAGTTTGTTTATCGATGAACTATTTAATATGGGATTTAAAAAGATAATTCTTGATACGAATTTGAAAAATACAAGGGCCCAACATATTTATGAGCTACTGGGATTTAAAAAGGTAAGGGTTAATGAAAACTCATGGACCGATCAACTTGGAGAATTACAAACCTCGGTGGATTATGAACTAATAGAAAGTGATTTTGTTGATTGGACTAAGAAATAAAAG
The DNA here is from genome assembly GCA_012838945.1 of Acholeplasmataceae bacterium. Lineage (GTDB taxonomy): Bacteria > Bacillota_I > Bacilli_A > ML615J-28 > CAG-313 > DUOG01. The sequence goes on from DUOG01000073.1 coordinate 9,660, forward strand.
ATGAGATCGTAACCTTTAGGGTTGCGATTTTTTTAAAAACAAGAGATTAAAAAGAAAAATATGGTATAATAATGTTGGTTTAGCTAATCGTGTTAGCACGAAAGGAAGTTTAAAATGCGAGTATTTATCGGAATAAGTTTTAATAATGACATAAAAGATCAGTTAACTATAATTGAAAATAAAATAAGAAATAATAGTAGTAAAGGTAATTTTACTTTAAGAAATAATCTTCATTTGACTTTACGTTATATTGGGGAAGTAAATAGTAAAGAACTTTTTACTTTAAAAAATATTGTTTCTAAAATTGGTAGTAACTACTCATGTTTTTCTTTTAGGGTTGAAGATCTTGGGGAGTTTAAACGTGGAAAAAGTAGTATTGTGTTTGCTGGGGTGGAAAAAAATAAGAAATTAAGTGATCTATATACATTGCTTGATAAAGAATTAAAAGAAAAAGGTTTTGAATTAGATAATAAACCTTATACACCACATATAACACTTGGAAGAGAAGTAGTTTATAATGCTGATTTTAATATCAAGAGTATTACTTATATACCAATTGATGTTAATGTAGAAAAGATAACCTTATTTGAGAGTACTCGAGTCAAAGGAGTATTAACTTATATTCCAATTATTGAAGTAATATTAAAATAATATGATGGAGGAGTACCCAAGCGGTTGAAGGGTCTTGCCTCGAAAGCTAGTAGGTCAGATATGATGCAGGGGTTCGAATCCCCTCTCCTGCGCCATATTGAATGCATAGGTTTGATACAATGTCAAGCCTTTTATTTTTGCTGGCAGAAAGGGAAAAAACTCCTATCCGCCAGTTTTATAAAGTGATATAGAGACCTGTAGTAGCCTTAAAATGGACTATTTATAAGTCTTTTTTTCTTTTTATAAACAACTTTTGAACGATTACTCAACTTTTGAACGATTATGCAACTAATTAACAATTACATAACAATTTAACGATTACTTTAACAAATAAAACAAAACTAGAAAAAGAAATTAACAAGATCAACGAAGAG
>DUOG01000074.1 GCA_012838945.1 Acholeplasmataceae bacterium
TAATGTATCCGACCTGTTGATTTAATAAGCTATTTATCTATTCTTTTATTATTCTCATTTAATATACTTTCTAAATTCTTTAAATCAATGTAGTCAACTTCTCTTAATTCATATCCAGAGTGAAATAGAATTTGCGCTTCTACTGAAATACAAGGGATAACTCGACCTTCAAATTCTGCTGATGTGAACCATTTTGCTTCAAATTCATACCATCCTCCATCAGGAGCAGCTTGTTTAGCACTACCATCCTCATTTATTATTAAAGGATGTATATCTAGATAACCCAGTTGTGGATGGTGAAGTTCAATTCGAGAAGGACTCCAATCGGTTGTGATTTTATAACCCATGTTTATCAATTCTTTTAATAAAAGACCCTCATATTTTCCATCAAAATCAATGTCAATATCTCTATGATCTCTATTTTGTTTGCCTGTCAGAATATCAACTCCCCAACCTCCATCAACCCAATATTTTATATTTAACTCATCAAGAAAATTCAATACTTTTATTAAGTTCTCTTTAGTAGTTATCTCTTTCATTATAATTATTCCTTTCGCTTTATTCGCTATAAACTATCTCATAATTTTTTTGTGGTTTATCAATTAGTAAAGTGGATTAATATTAATGTTACAAGTCTATTTGCTCAAATGATTTTACAGAACATTTAAAACCTATATAGGTAAATGATAAATATAATACTATTCCTACCAACAATCCCGTTAATTGAACTCCAATATTATCAAACCCAAAAGAATTCAAAACCTCTAACCCTGGAAAGTATCTAAGTGCTTCAGCAAATCCAACAACAAGGAAGCAAACGATACAAAATGAAACAAATGGTTTTCCAAAATAATATCCTGTTTTAAAATATCCTCTAACAAATAAGATATTAAATAATCCATAGATTATTAAGGCGTATCCTAGAAATACTAGATTTGAGGTAAGTAATGGATTATTAAGATATACATCTATATCTTTTAATAATGTCATTCTTATGAGAGTGATTATCGCCATCACTAAAAAAGTTAATAATTCTATGAAACAAACAAAGATAAATTTAGCTTTTACAATATCTTTCTTGGTTACAGGAAGTAGTATTGAATATGCGATATCGTTTGATTCTCTATATGATTGGAATGATTGAAATATTCCAAGACAGGAAAAGAATACCCCAACAAGAATTGGATAACCTGGTATAAAAGTCATCAATCCAAAAGAAATGAAAAGATATGAAAGTATATGTGCACTCAATTTAAACTCTTTATTAATAAGATTAATCATGTTCTTCCCTCTCAAGTCTTAAGATAATGTTTTCTAAAGTTTCATTATTTAATTGATATTTTTTTACAAATTCTTCTTTACTAGATGCACTTACAATCTTTCCTTTTCTAATATACACGATATCATCGGCACACTTTTCTAGATCAGATGTAATGTGGGTAGAGAACAATATCGCTGTTCCTCTTTTTTTCAGTTCATTAAACACTTCTAATATTTCTTCTCTTGAGAATGGATCGAGTCCACTTGTTGGTTCGTCTAGTATCAACACCTTTGCATGATGACTTAGAGCCAATAATAAATTAAACTTAACTTTCATTCCATCAGATAATTCACTAGGTGTTTTTGATAAATCTAGTTGGAATAAATCTTTATATTCATTCATAACAGAGTCATCCCAATTTTCATAAAATTGTTTAGTTATATTAATTATATTTATTAGTTTTTTTCTTGGGTAATAATTGGTCGTACCACTGGAATAACCTATATGATTTTTTATGGTATTTTCATGATCATTTAAATCCAATCCGAAGAACTTTACATTTCCACTATTTGTCTTAACAATATTTAAAATTGATTTAATAGTTGTCGTCTTTCCTGCACCATTTCTTCCAATGAAACCTACAATACGTCCTTCTACTACCTTAAAACTAACATTATCCAATTTAAAGTTTTTATATTCCTTGGTTATATTCTTAATTTCTATAGCATTCATTCTTTATCTCCAAATATATTCTTATAGATTATTTCTAATTCACTTTTGTGAGGAATGGCGATTCCTCTTTCTTCATCAGCCAAAATAATTATACTATCACCAGGTTTGATATCAAATATATCTCTTGCTTGTTTAGGGATCACTATTTGTCCTTTTTCCCCAACGGTTACTGTCCACATGTATTTACCTTTATGTGCGTTCATATTAACCTCCTTGTATGATTTGTTATACTTTTCATACTTATTATACCATTATAAATAAATTATTATCAATATATTTGATAAAAGATTTAAATATTTCCGTTTTTTCTTATTTCTAAATAAATATAAGGAGAACTATATAGATATAAAAACATCAATTAAGATACCATTTGTATTGGTTACTCAATTGATGTTTTTGATACAATTTAATAATTAACTTTTATATTTCTTATAATCTCCAAAGGTATAATAAATTTTATGATTTATAATATCTAACATTTTACCAAATTTCAACCATCTTATCCTTGGCTAAATACATTGGATCTCCTTCAACCAATTGATAGTATTCTTGAAATTCAATTAAATTACTGAGCTGCATATTGGCTCTTAAAACAGCTGGACCATGCACATCAACTGTCAATAGTAGTTTAGCAAATTCAGGACTGGCTTTTTGTCTCCATACTCTAGCCCAGTTTTGGAAAAACTCTTCATAGTTATGATCGCTATGTTTTTTGCTGGCTTCAAGGGCACATCTTAAACCACCGCTATCAGCAATATTTTCAGAAACAGTTAATTTACCATTACATTTGCCATATCCTGTTTCAACACCATCAAATAGTTGAATCATATCCTTGGCTTTTTCTTCAAATGAATTAAAATCATCTTTAGTCCACCAATCTTTAAGGGATCCAAACTCATCAAATTTGGCACCATTATTGTCAAATGCATGAGATATTTCATGAGCCATAACTGCTCCAATACCACCATAGTTTTCTGATGGACTTTGATCTAAACTATAGTAAGGACGTTGAAGGATTGCTGCTGGGAAAACAATTTGATTATTGAAAGGATTATAATAAGCATTAACCATTGAAGCCGGCATGCTCCAAATATTTCTATTAGGTACTTTATGATACTTACTAAAATTATCTAGGTTTTCCAGTCTAGCAAACTTTAATGTTTCTTTAATTAAATTTGATCCTTCTTCATATGATTCTACTTCATATAAATCATAGTAACTAGGTAGTTCCTCTGGGTATCCTACATGAACCGAGATTGTGTTTAATTTAGCAATAGCTTTTGATTTCGTTTCTTGTTGTAACCAGTTATTATTATTTATTCTTTCACGATAAACAGCAATGATTTCTTTAACCATATTTTCAACATCTGTTTTTGCTTTAGGGCCAAAATAATTGACTCCATAATATAATCCTACTGATTGAGATAATCTGTTATATGCTTGATAAAAAGCAAACTTTTCTTTAGATTGAGCTTCACTAATTCCGGATAACATTCTATTAAATGCTCCACCAGCAATTCTCAATTCATCAGATAAATCTGAAGCGAATTTTTTAAGATTGGATAGAAGAATCCACGCTTTGATAAGTTCAAAATTTTCTTCACAGATAATATCATTGAACTTTTCTAAAAAGTTTGGATTAAATACTATTAATTGATCAACTTCCGCTTTAACAAGTTTATCAGCTAGTGCCATTAAGTCAAATGTTTTAGCTTTTTCATAAACTGTTTGTCTTGACATAGGATTATACAACTTCACATAATCAGCTTTTTCAACACTGTCTTTAGCAATTGGCACTAATAATTCATCAAAAGCAAGTGCTTTAGTTATAATATCTTGAGCTTCTTCATCACTGTATCCATATA
>DUOG01000007.1 GCA_012838945.1 Acholeplasmataceae bacterium
CCTTTGGTAGTCTAGCTACAAAAAAATGAAACAAATCCACAGTGCCTTATTAAGATTATAATATAAAAATATGAAGAAAGGAAGATTATGCTCAATATACTATAATCATGTATTGAGTATACAAGTAGTTATGAAAGACATTAGTAAAATGACATTAGAAGAAAAAATTGGGCAAATGCTTGGCTTTGCTTTTGGTGGTCAAACTTATTCAAAAGAATTAAAAACCATAATAGAAAAGATAAAAGTCGGCTTAGTTATCTATTTTAAAGATAATATAAAAAGTCCAGAACAAGTGTTTGAATTAAATAAAAAGATATATGAAAAAGCAGAGATTCCTCCTTTTATTGCTTTAGATCAAGAAGGTGGAATGGTGGCGAGAGTCACTGAAGGGATCACACAATCTCCTGGAGCAATGGCGATTGGGGCAACGGGTAAACCAGAATATGCTTATCGAATGGCCCAAGCTATGGGAAAAGAGTTAAGAGCTTTAGGCTTTAACTTCAATTTTGCTCCGGTTGGGGATGTTAATAACAACCCAAAGAACCCTGTAATAAATGTTAGATCATACTCAGAAAACCCTAAGATTGTTGCTGAATATATGATGGAAGCCGTTAAGGGCTACACAGATGCAGGACTTATGACCTCAATTAAACATTTCCCGGGTCATGGTGATACTGCGGTTGATTCCCATGTAGGCTTACCTGTAGTAGATTATGATGAAGAGCGCTTGATGAATGTGGAACTAGTTCCATTTATTGAAGCGGTTAATCAAAATGCCCCAGGGTTTATGGCAAGTCATGTATTATTTACACATTATGACGACAAGTTACCAACTTCGATTTCAGAAAAAATAATGACAGGACTATTACGAGAAAAACTGGGATATGATGGGTTAGTGGTGACAGACTCACTAACTATGGCAGCAATCTTTAAGAACTTTAGTTTAGAAGAAATAGTGGTTAATGGCTTTAATTCAGGAACTGATATCTTATTATTATGTGGCGCTAGAGATACAAAACTTTATGAAGATTTCTTTAGAATTGCGGTTGAAATGGCTAAAAAAGGCGTGATTAAGCAAGAAAGAATAGATGCAGCAGTTGGCCGAATCATGCGTTATAAAGAGCAGTTTTCAGTAGGGAATATGGCTGAGAGATATGAAAATATCGCTTCGCAATTATGTGTTCCAGAAAGCATAAACTTGAGTAATAAGATCAGTGAAGAAAGCATTACAATAATCAAAAATGAACGTAATTTGTTGCCTCTTAAGCCAAATGAAAAAGTATTAGTGGTTTTTCCTAAAATTAAGGTAGTGACCCTTGTCGAAAACGATCAAGGAGAATTATATAATTTAAGTGACTCACTAAAAGAATATTTGATGGTAGACACTCATTTTATGAGTCTTGATCCTTCCAAAAATGAACAAGATGATTTACTTGAAAAAGCGCTTCATTATGATAAAATTATATACTGTAGTTATAATGCTTCGTTCAATCCTAATCAAGCCCTATTAATCAATAGTCTTGATCCAAGTAAGTTAATTGTTATTGCCTTAAGGACACCGTATGATTTATTGGTGTTACCAAAGGTAGAAGTTTATCTTACTAGCTATGAAGCCACGCCATTGGCGTTTGCTTCATTAGCAAAAGTTTTGATGGGAGAAATTGAAGCAACAGGCAAATTGCCAGTAACACTTTAGGAGGTAAATATGGAAGTTATTGTTGTAAAAGATTATCAAGAATTAAGTAAGGTTGCTGCTGAGATTATCATTGAGGAAGTTAAGAAAAATCCCAATGCAATCTTAGGACTAGCAACAGGAGGTACTCCTCTTGGAACTTATGAAAATATTATCAATGCATACAAGCAAGGAGAAGTATCTTTTAAAGGAGTAAAAACCTTTAATTTAGATGAATATTGTGGAATTGATAAAAAACATCCTCAAAGTTATTATCACTATATGCATGAAAATCTATTTAATCATATCGATGTTTTACCAGAAAATATTAATATTCCATCTACCGAAGGCAATGATTTGCAAGCACAATGTGATAAGTACAATGAATTATTAAATCAAAATACTATTGACTTACAACTATTAGGAATCGGTGGTAACGGTCATATCGGTTTTAATGAACCGGGAACTCCATTTACTCAGGAAACATTTGTGGTAGAACTTGCTGAAAAGACTCGCGAAGACAATAAACGATTCTTTAATTCAATAGATGAAGTTCCAACCCATGCAATAACAATGGGGATTAAAAATATCATCTCCAGCAAGAAAATCTTGATGTTAATCAGTGGTAAGAGTAAGGTTGATGCCGCTTATAATTTAATTAAGGGCCCTGTTACAGAAGAATTTCCAGCATCGGTATTAAACAATCATCCAAATACCATAGTAATCATCGATGAGGAAGCATATAGCAAGTTAAAATAGGAACCAAAAATCAAGGTATTAACTGAGGGATGAAAGAGTGTAGAAAACATAAACTGGGGGGCGAATGCAATCGAAAAATAAGTTGTAAATTATTGGACAGTCATTGTTGGTAAAAAAATTTATAAAAGTATTGCATAACGTTTTCATATATGTTATAATATACTCGCAAACGCTTTCAATAATATAAATAAGGAGGAAAAGTATTTATGAAAAAAGTTTTTGCATTTTTAAGCGCATTAGTGCTTACTCTTGCATGTGTTGGTCTTACACTTACACCTGTTCAAGCAGCTGATCCAGCTCCAGGTATGTTTATTGAAGACCCAACATTAGGTGAAAACGATATTCCAATGTATATAATGGATAGTATTAAAACTACTTTCCCTAAACATTACGACAATGATGCTAAAGCTGACCCAAATTGGCAAGGCTCTGCTCGTTTATATGCATGGAATGAAACAAAACTAAAGATTACCCAATTTGACGAAAATGGTGCAACTGGCAAGTTCTATACACCATATTTCGCAGGTGTGGACAGTGCTACTAACCCTGACTCATCAGGTGCTGGTGAAATGCTTTATGCATATCCAGATGCTGACAAAATTAGTGCAGCAAACTTCAAAACTGTAGCATTACCATCATTATCTTATGTTCGTTTCAATTACCAAACTGCTGATGGTTTAGGTGGTAGAGCAGGAAGAGGTTCAACAACTAAAATCACTGGCGTTAGAAATGAAGACTTAAGAGTTAACCTTTACACTCATGAACCAGTTAAAGGTATTACTTATATTCTATTCGACGGCGAAGGTAAAGCTGTTCGTGGTTTCACAAACGGTGCATTCTTCCAAAGTGAAATGTGGCAACCTCTACATGGATACAATGAAGAAGGTCAAGTTGTTCCAGTAATTGATGAAACATATTCAAACATCCGTAGAATCCAAGTTCCTATCATTGATGAAGAAACTGGCGAACCTACAGGTGAATTTGAAGATGGCGGACCAGACCTAATCACTAAGAGAGTATTATGGCAATACTTTGAAGAAGAACCAGGAGAAGATTTATTAAATCCAAATGGTTACCTTGGTGAAGGTTGGGACCCAGACAAATGGGACTACTATTTACCAGAACAAAAAGTTGCTATTCTTTACTCTGTATCTGATGGTCGTTATGGCGCAATCAGTGAAGAAGAAGCTAAATTAGCTGGCAAAAACATCGCTGTTTATGAAGCAAACGATGTTAAGATCGAAGCAAACGGTGACTTTGGTGCAGTTGCTCCAAACCGCGATGCTACAATTGCAGAATACAACGCTGCAGTTAACGCTTATAATACAGCAGCTCAAGCAGCTGGTAAAGAAACATTACAAACATTACCAATTCTTACTGGTCATGTTCGTAAAGAAGAAGCTGAAGCTACAATCCCAGCTGGCGGTATCTTCTATCTATTCGGATATCTAGATCGTGGTACTGGCATAATGCAAAAATTCAATGAATTATACTTACAAGGCTTCCTATATGGTCGTCATGAAGATTATAAAGCTGAAGTTAAAACTTACAACTTCTCAGCAGGTGCTGTAAAAGTTAAAGAATACTTCACAGAAGATGATGCATTAGTTCCAGTTGATGATAAAGATGGTAAACATGTATTTGAAGTATTACCAGGAACTAAATTCCGTCCAGCTCGTAACGTAGACGTTACTCCAATGGCTACTTATTGGGGTGAACCAGATAAGATATGGACATTTACTTCTGACGTTGGTGCATTACAATATAAAGTTGATGTAAACAATAAGAATCAAGTATTACCATATCCTTATGCAAATAAAGAAGAAATGGTTGAAGACTTCTTAAAAGACTTTAATGCATTCCTTGCTACAAAAGGTAAAACTCCAACAACACTTGAAGGTTTATATGATGCACGTTCTGACTTCATCGATGCAACTACAAGCGGAACATTCATGGGTGATGAAACTCATCGCGCAAAATGGGGTTGGGTTGCTGACTACATTAAAGGCGTTCGTGAAAGAAACAATTTAGCAATTAATCATTTCGTAGATGCAGCTTCTAAAGGTACAACAACAAGTTTAGGTACATTTGCAGCTGAATTCCAAGCGTTCATGGCAAATACTATTCTAAACCCAGGTGAATGGAACCGTACTTCTGACTATACAATTCCTGAAAATGCTAACGGATTCTTACCAGAAAAAGCAAACGATGTTGAATATAATGAGTTTGAAATTGATACAACTGGCGACAAGTTAAATACTAACTATGTAGTAAGAATTGACGTTACTAACAAAGTAACTCAAAGTACTTCTACTATCTATTTAACTTACATCGTTACAGATGTTAGAACTCCAATTATCAAACTTAA
>DUOG01000075.1 GCA_012838945.1 Acholeplasmataceae bacterium
CAAAAACAATATGAATATTATCGTAACAAATTATTAACTTTCGATAGGGGGTAAAACTATTGGAAAAGTATGATGTAATTATTGAAAATATAGATTCGACAGTTGTGAGTAAATATGAATCAAGATTTGAAAGAATGACTGAGTATCAAAGTGAGTCAGAGTTGGAAAAATCCTTAATAAACCAACTTGTTTCACAAGGTTATGAATATATTGATATTCATAGAACAGATGATTTACTAATCAACTTAAGAAAACAATTAGAAAGATTAAATAACTATAAGTTTTCTGAAAAAGAATGGAAGCAAATACTAGATAATTATTTAATAAATAAAAATGAAGGAATTGTTGAAAAGACAAGAAAGGTTCAAGAAGACTATATTTACAGTTTAACTAAAGATGATGGTTCTACTCAAAATATAAGAATAATTGATAAGACTAATATTCATAATAACTATTTACAAGTTATTAATCAATTTGAAATTGAAGGCATAAGAAAAAATAGATATGATGTTACAATTTTAGTAAATGGTTTACCTTTAATTCATATTGAACTTAAAAGAAGAGGAGTATCAATAAAGGAAGCTTTTAATCAAATCACAAGATACCATCATGAATCCTTTTGGGCAGAAAGTGGTTTATTTGAATATGTTCAAATATATGTGATATCTAATGGAACACATACAAAATATTATTCTAATACAACCAGAGAACAAGCAAGTAAAGAAAATAGTAAGTCACCTTCAAATAAAAGAAAAACTAGTCATTCATTTGAATTTACATCATATTGGGCAGATGCTGAAAATAATACAATAAAAGAACTAAGAGATTTTGCGGCTACATTTTTTTCAAAACATACAATATTGAATATTATTACAAGGTATTGTGTCTTTACTGTTGATAATTTGTTATTAGTGATGAGACCATATCAAATTGTTGCTACAGAACGTATTATCAATAGAGTAAATATTGCCTTAAATGATAAGAAAAGAATAGGTACTATTCGTGCTGGTGGTTATGTTTGGCATACAACTGGCTCTGGTAAAACCCTAACATCATTTAAAGCAGCAAGAATTATATCTGAAAATCCAGACATCAAAAAAGTACTATTTGTTGTTGATAGAAAAGACTTAGACTATCAAACTATGAAAGAGTACGATAAGTTTGAGCGTGGTGCAGCAAACTCTAATACATCAACAAGTGTCTTAAAGAAACAACTTGAAAGTCCAGATAACAAAATTATTATTACTACTATTCAGAAGTTAAGTATCTTTATTAGTAAAAATAAAGATCATCCGATCTATAAAGAAAATGTAGTTTTAATCTTTGATGAGTGTCATCGCTCACAGTTTGGTGAGATGCACTTAGCCATAACAAAGTCATTTAAAAAGTACTTTATCTTTGGCTTTACCGGTACACCAATTTTTGCGGTTAACACTACTACTCATAACAAGTTTCCAATGCTTAAAACTACTGAACAAGTATTTGGTGATCAATTACATACTTATACTATTGTAGATGCCATTCGTGATGGTAATGTTTTACCGTTTAGAATTGATTACATCAACACTGTTAAAGAAAAAGAAAATATCAAAGATGAAGAAGTATATGATATTCAAAGAGAACAAGCATTACTAAAAAAGGAAAGAATTAAAGACATAACTTCATACATCCTAGAACATTTCAATCAAAAGACTAAACGACAAGAAAGAAGTTATGATTTCAATAAATTAATTAATATTGCTGATGTCGCTAAAAGAAGAGGAAAAGTTGATGAAATTAAAAGAGAAACGCAACTGACAGGTTTTAATTCGATATTTGCGGTAGCATCAATTAAAGCAGCAAGAAAATATTATGAAGAGTTTAAAATACAACAAGCAAAACTTCCACCAGAACAACGAATTAAAGTAGCACTAATTTATAGTTGGAGCCCTAATGAAGGTAGTGAATATGTCCAAGATGGTTTGTTTGATGAGAATAACGAAAGTACTGAAGGATTAGACAAATCATCAAGAGACTTTTTAGAAGAAGCCATTAAAGATTATAATGAATACTTTGGGACAAGCTATGATACCTCAAGTGAGAAGTTTCAAAATTATTATAAAGACTTGAGTTTAAGGGTTAAAAATAGAGAAGTTGACTTACTTATAGTTGTCAATATGTTCTTAACAGGCTTTGATGCTACGACCTTAAATACGTTATGGGTTGATAAGAATCTTAGATATCATGGATTAATTCAAGCCTTCTCTAGAACAAATAGAATATTGAATTCTATCAAGACTTTTGGTAATATTGTTTGCTTTAGGAATCTAGAAAAACAAGTAAATGATGCAATTGCGGTATTTGGCAATAAAAATGCCAAAGGTATCGTATTACTAAAATCATTTAATGATTATTATTATGGTACCAATGATTTCATAGGTTATAAAGTTCTAATAGAAAAGCTATTATCTGAATTTCCTATTAATAAGCAAATTATAGGTGAAAAAGCAGAAAAAGACTTTATTAAGTTATATAACTTAATCTTAAAAACTAAAAACATTTTACAAGCCTTTGATGATTTCAAAGGTAAAGAAATACTATCATCATTTGACTTCCAAGATTATCAAAGTATCTATATTGATTTATATGATAAATATCGTAAGAAAGTAAAAGGTGATGTTGTAAGCATTGAAGATGATCTGGTATTTGAATTAGAACTAGTTAAATCTGTAGAAGTAAACATTGATTATATTTTAATGTTAGTTGCTAAGTATCAAGAAGATAACATGCAAGATAAAGAGATAGTAGTTCAAATATCAAAAGCGATTGATTCATCACCAACTCTTAGAAATAAAAAAGATCTGATCATGAAATTTATTGAAACAATAAATGTTGAATCAGATGTTGTTGATGATTGGA
>DUOG01000008.1 GCA_012838945.1 Acholeplasmataceae bacterium
ATAGCTATGATTCCACCTCGACCACTATTGACTACTTTTTGAAGTGCTTCCCGATATTTTGCTTGAACTGTTTCTGGTACTGAATAAAGTTTAGCACGAATTCCGTCATTTACAACTTCACTAAGTTTCCGACCAAAGATTTCACTGTCCCATATCTTTAATGGATCACGTTCATAATCAGCCATCAAGTGATTGATCAATTCTTTTGATTGTTCTTCGGATCCGATAATTGGTTCAAATGTTGATTCAACATCTACTTTTACTAAATGAATTGATGGAGCAATTGCCTTAAGTCTAATGCCATAGCGACCCGAATGCTTAATAACTTCTGGAGTTTGAAGTGACATATCGCTGACATTTGGTACTGAGATACCATAGCCACATCGTTTTACTTCTTCTACCGCTCTACCAATTTGATCATAAACTGAGCGAGCTTTGACAAAGTCTTGTAATACCTCAACAAATCGTCCACGATCATCAACTTTCTCACCAATGATATCTTCGATAACACGGTTGTAAGTTTCATCAGAACAATCTACATTGATTTCCACAACGCCCGTTGCTAAGTCTTGACTTTGCAATTCAACATTTTCAAACATTTCTGATTCTTTTAAAGCATCTTGAATCTTAAGTGCATCTCTAAACTTTCGATAAGTACTAGTAGTCTTTGATACTACTTCATTAAAGGCTTGCTTGAACGGAACGTCATCATGAAGACTACTGATCCAGTTTGGCACTTTAATGCTTAGTTCAGAAATGTCAAACTCATATAGAGCTTCTTTTAATATACGATCAACATCAGCTTCTTTCATGGTAACTGCATTTACTGCCACCACCGCAACCCCATATTTTTCTCTTAACTCATTACACAATTTTTTGGTTTTTTCACTATTAGGTTCACTAGTATTTAATACAATAACAAATGGTTTATTTAGTTCTTTTAATTCATCAATGATCTTTTCTTCCACTGCTTCATATTCAGAACGAGTAAATTCACCAAAACTTCCATCGCTGGTAATAACAATACCAATATTTGAATGGCTTTCAATTACCTTTCTGGTTCCTATTTTTGCTGCATCACCAAATGGAATATCTTCCGTAAACCATGGTGTTTTTACGAGGCGACTTGTTCCATCGTCGTTGATGTATCCCTTAGCGCTCGGCAAGGCATAGCCGACACAATCGACTAGACGGACGTTTAGTTTTAGATCATCTGATACTGTTATATTGATGTTGTTGCTAGGTACAAATTTAGGTTCAACGGTCATTATTGTTCGCCCTTCCGCACTTTGAGGAAGTTCATCAATAACTTTTTTTGCTAATTCTGGATCTTTAATATAGGGCAGGACTTTTAATTCCATAAATCTTCTAATAAAGGTACTCTTACCACTACGAACCGATCCAACAACTCCTACGTATAATTCCCCATTTGTTCGGAAAACAACATCACGAATAATGTTTTCACTCATATAAAAAATTCCTCACCTTCAAAAGTATTTCACTTTAATTTATGAAGATGAGGAGTAAATTATAACTATTATTTTACATTATCGCCATTTAAACTTTTTAATTCATCAAGAACAAACTGTCCATCTTTGCGAATTAAGACATCATCAAAATAGATTTCGCCACCGCCATATTCCGGAGTTTGAATTAATACTAAATCCCAGTGAATAGCACTTTGGTTTCCATTGTCAGCTTCTCCTTGATAACAAGCTCCTGGAGTAAAGTGCAAACTTCCACCTATCTTTTCATCAAACAAGATATCACCCATTGGTCTTGTGATAGCATTATTAACACCTAACGCAAACTCACCGACATAACGAGCACCTTCATCGGTATTAAAGATATCTTCTAATTGTTCTTGGTTATTGTCAGCTGTACATTTTACAATACGTCCCTTTTCAAAAGTTAAACTAACATTTTGATATACAATCCCTTGATAAGGGCTTGGAGTATTATATGTAATGGTTCCTTCAACGCTTTCTTTAATTGGGGCCGTGAAGATCTCTCCATCAGGAATATTACATTCACCAGCACATGGAATAGCTGGAATACCTTTAATTGAGAACCTTAAATCAGTCCCAGGACCGATAATTCTTACTTTATCGGTTCGTTCCATTAACGCCTTTAATGATTGCATTGATTCACTCATTTTTTGATAATCTACCGTACAAACATCGATTAAGAAATCAAAGAATTGTTCATAACTCATTTGGGCTTTTTGAGCTAAACCATAGGTTGGATAGTTTAGGAGAACCCACTTCTTCTCATCAATCAATATTCTAGATATTGGTTGAAGCATCCTGGAAGCTAATTTCTTATTTTCTAGTGGTACATCGCTCATTTCACTATCGTTTTGGACCGCTCTAATCGCAATGTAGGCATCTGTGTCTTGATATTGAACCGAGCGCCACTTAGCCAGATATTCAAAATACTCTTCTTCAACTGACATACGAGTAGCTCTGACAATTTCATCATCAATTAATTCCACATAAGGATATGCTCCCGCTCTTTGAACCGCTTTTACCACTTCAATAATTAATGGCCGAGCGACTAAGTGCGAACTAATTAATACCTTTTCACCTTTTTTTACTTTTGTTGAATAGTTTACTAAAATATTTGCTAGTTTTTCTAATCGTGGATCTCTCATTTTTTTACCTTCCTTAAATATAATTTGTAATCTTCATAAACACTTTCGCGATCAAATGGTTTTTCTCCACGTTCGATTCGCTCTAACAAAATCTTCAAGTTATTTTCAATTACTTGAACCAAATCATTTGAGTACTTCATATCTGTTAAATTAAAATCAAACTCATCTCGATCTAAGATAATCTTATCACCGCTTGGAAAAACCTTAACATCTAAATCATAATCAATATACTTTAATCCTTCAGTATCAAGGACATAAGGGGAACTAAGGTTGCAGTAATAATAGATGTCATCGGTACGCAACATACAGATAATATTGAACCAATATTTCTTAAAAAAGTAACAAACCGCCGGTTCTTTCGTCTTCCAGCGACGCCCATCACCATCAATAACACTCGCTTTGTCATTGACGATTACGATCATTTCATCTGTTTCTTTGATAACATAGGCATATTGCCATACGCGATGAAGTCCACCATCATGCTTATAACTAATAATTTCTATTTGATTAAGCATAATCTTTCCTTCTTTCTAACTTGCTATTATTATACCAAAAATGGCTTAAAATTAAAACCATTTTAACCGAAAATATATTTTTTATCATTCACAAAGAAAAAAGGCCATCTTATAATGGCCCAAAAATATTAATTCATTGTAGCTAGTCTAATAACTAATACTAAACGGTCGTATTCTGCTTCTACCAATTCTCTTAAAAACTGATTAAATGGCTCCTGATCATGTTTTACTTTATATGTTTCTAATAATTGAAAATATGTTTTGCGTCTTTCAACAGGGATACTTATTGGTAAAAACCCATGACGAATTAATTGATAATTAAGCATCATACGGGCAATTCGACCATTGCCATCAAGAAAAGGATGGACCTTAGCAATCCGTAAATGAGTGTATGCTGCTAATTCAATTGGGTCGCCCTTAAAATGCTCAATTTCATAAAATAGGTCATCCATCTTTTGATAGACTCGTAAATGGGAAGTTGGGGTGTGTTTTGAACCCTGAATATGAATATCAACATTACGATATAACCCACCATTAATGATGTCTTTCATTAACATTTCATGAAAATCTTTAAATAATTCTTCGGTTAAATCAACTTTGTTTTGAGCTGATTCTTTTACTTTTTTAAAAGTGTGATAGTGATTAACAATACTTTTCTTTAAAGTTTCATCACAATCTACTTCCTCATTATTGATGACCCTTACCACATCTTCATAGTCAATATCGTGCCCCTCAATGGTGACTGAGTTATTGGTATAACTTAAAGCAAATAATTCATCAAAATTCTCAATCACTCGTATTGGGACACGTTCTAACTGTCCTTCAACATATTCCTTTTTTTCAAATAAATTCAATAAACTCACTCCTTTTACTTTGATACTATTATATCACATTTAACAAAAAAGCAATAATAAGATACATAAATTTAAAGAAAAGACAAAAAAGATTGGATTAAACTCGCGTTTAACCAATCTTTTTATCATTTTCAATTGAAGTTATCCAATCAATTAATTTATTCTCCGGCAAATAACCAATATTCTTCTCAACTATTTTTCCAGCTTCAAACAAAATCAAAGTTGGTATCGCTGATACATAATATCTTGTTGCTAGGGTTGGTAGTTTATCTACATCAATCTTTGCGAAAACAAGATTGGGAAAAGAACTATCAAGCTTTTCCAAAATAGGAGCTAGCATTTTGCATGGACCACACCAATTAGCATAAAAATCAACTAATGTCTTATTTTCATTAATGAGCTCATCAAACTGTTCGACGGTTTCAATAATGACCATTTATTTCACCTCGAACATATCTTCTCCCAAAAAGCTAACTATTATGTATTATTTAAAGGTTACTACCGTTGCTCCACTTCCGCCTTCTCCCGCACCGCCATAACGGAAACTTTCTACATAGCGGGAAGCTTTTAGTGTCTTTTGAACTAGCTCTCGAATAACTCCGGTACCATAACCGTGAATGATTGTGGCTTGTTTAATGTTATGCAGTTGACAATCATCAAGATAACGATCTAATAATATTTTAGCATCTTCATAGCGTTCGCCTCTTAGATCTAAACTCAATTTTACACTCTTAGAAGTTTTTGAGACTGAGATTGTGCTTTTTGCTTGTTTTTTCTCAACCTTTGGGGTCTCTGCTACTTTTTTAAGATCCTTTTCTTTAACTTTAATTCGAACATTACCTAATAATATTTCAAAGGTATTATTCTTAAACTTTTTAGTGACAACTCCGTATTGACCAAATTGATTATGGTAAACTGGATCATTTACTTCAATTGGCCCACTTATTTCATTATTATTTTCTTTAGTGATTTTTTCATCATGTAAAACATTCACTTGATGCTTGAGGTCAATCACTTGATGAAGTTTTAAGTCTTTTTCTTTAACTAACTGCCTTGCTTCTTCTAAAATTCTATTAGCTTCAAAGGTCAATTTTTCTATTAGTTTTTTAGCTTCCTGATTCGCTTTTTCAATGATCTCATCCCGAACACGATCAATATTCAATAGTTCATTTCCTAGTTCTTCATTTAAAACCTTATATTTATTTTTTTCAGCTTCCACTTGAATAAGTCTTTTTTCCAAATCACGAGCTTTTCGCTCTAGTTTATTAATTAGTATTTGTAACTCATCATTACTTTGATAGGTAGTGGCTGCCGCTGCTTCAACAATTTCTGGTTTTAAGCCTAGTCTTTTAGCTATACTAAAAGCATTACTTGAGCCAGGAACACCAAGTAATAACTTATATGTCGGTTGCAAAGTAGTTTCATCAAACTCCACACTGGCATTAATCACCTCTGGATGATTATAAGCAAAAGCTTTTAATTCCGAGTAGTGAGTTGTAGTAATAAAACTAATTTTATGCTCTAACAAATATTTTAAGATAGCCATGGCCAAACTTGATCCTTCTTTGGGATCAGTTCCCGAACCTAACTCATCGAAGAGTACTAATGAATTGGGGGTAACGGTTTCAAGAATGTTGACAATATTTTTCATGTGCGATGAAAAAGTTGATAAGTTATTTTGAATACTTTGTTCATCACCAATGTCAGCACACACCATATCATAAATCATTACATTACTGTTTTCATCACATGGAACTAACAAACCACATTTCACCATTAATACTAGTAATCCAACCGTTTTTAAAAGAACAGTTTTACCACCAGTATTAGGTCCAGTAATGATAATTCCCCGTTCCTTTTCACCAAACGAAATACTATTTGGGATAACTTTTGGAACGTTTAATAATGGATGATAAGCATTAATTAAATCTAATTGATGATTAGTGTTTATTTTTGGCCTTGAAGCTTTTATTATGATTGCATAACTAGCCTTAGCAAATATAAAATCTAAATCAACAATCGACATATAATTATTTATTAACGTATCTGATATATTGCCTGCTCGCTTTGATAATAATCTCAAGACACGATTTATCTCTTCTTTTTCTTCTTCTTTTACTTTATTTAAAGTATTGTTTAGTTCATAGATGGCATGTGGTTCAATATAAACCGTTAATAAACTCGCCGAGGTATCATGAACAACTCCTTTAAAACTATTTTTATATTCGGCTTTAACCGGTAAAACATAGCGATCATTTCTGATTGAAACAGTTGCTTGCGAGAGTTTTCCTGCTTCCTTTGCTAATATTTCTTGGATTTTATTTTTAATATTTCTTTCTAACGACTTAATTTTATTTCTAATATTTAATAGTTCCGGACTTGCTGTATCTAAAATATCGCCATTAGGTGCAATTGCTTTTTTAATCAAGGAGTCCAAGTCATAATCAATGACTAAGCTTTCTAAATGTTCGTTAAAATGAGGAGTTTGCATTTTTTCTTTTAATAAACTGTTTTGTAACTTTTCACAGGCCTTGATTGTATCAAACAAAAGAATGATATCATAAAGCTCTAGTGGTGACAAAGTAGCTCCTTTTGCCGCTTGCTTTAAAGGGACTAATAAGTCTTGCCCAAACATGATTGGAACAGAATAAAATCGCAGTATTATCCTAACTGCTTCATCTACTTCATCAAGCAAAGTATTTATGATATCAACATCATTTATTGGCCTTAAGTCTCTGATCATCATTTTGGTTCGTTCAAGAACCGCATAACCAGATAATTGTGATAGTATTTGATCAAGTTCTAAAGTTTTTAAGTAGTCATACATAAAATAACCTCTAATTTTAAGAAATTTTTTGTAAAAAGTGTTATAATATAAGGAGTGAAAATAACTAACTTTTTTATATTTATTTCAAGGGAAAATACTCGGTGATTTAATTTACTCCAACTGAAATAAATAAGATTGGAGGAAAATATGAGTTATAGTTTTAAAGCTAATAATGACCAAGTGAAAGAAATCATTCGATATTATCAGGGTTTTAGAGTTGATAATGATAATTCTTTTGCTATCTTCAGAGCAAAACTAAGTGATTGCACTATAACCGTTTACACGACCAATACTGTTTTATTTCAAGGAGCTAGTGCCAAACACAATTATTTAATTTGGGCTAAAAAGTATGGATATGATACTAGTTTTATCGCTCCTGAAGATAAAAAAGAGTATGCCAACCTTTCGGCCATCGGCACAGATGAAGTTGGAACCGGTGATTTTTATGGTCCGGTAATTGTTGCTGCAACATTTGTTGCAAAAGATAAAATTGCCGTTTTACAGCAATTAGGCGTAAAGGATTCTAAATTATTGACCGATGAAACAATTATCAAACTATCTAAAAAAATCACTAAAATTGTCCCTTATTGTATTTTGGTGTTACCTAATGAAAATTATAACCGATTTTATCAAAATAATCAAGGGAATTTAAATTATATCAAGGCCATGCTTCATAATAAAGTAATCCTTAAATTACAACGCAAATTAGAAGGTAAACCATATGATGTTATTATCATTGATGAGTTTACTCCAAAAGAAAAATATCTAAAATACTTAAACAAGCAAAAGCAAGTTGAAAAGGATATTGAAATGGTCCAACGCGCTGAAAGCAAACATATTGCTGTGGCATGCAGTTCTATCTTAGCGCGAGCTGCTTTTATCTCCGAGTTAGAAAAACTATCCAAGAAGGTTAATCGTGAACTACTAAAAGGCGCCAGCAATATGGTAGACCAACAAGCAGCTGAAATTATAAAAGACTATGGTAAAGAAATATTCAAGTCTATCGCTAAATTGAACTTTTCTAACTTTAAGCGAGCGCTTGAATTATCCAAGAAAATAAAGTAAAAAAATGAGTGGATTCACTCATTTTTTCATTTCATTTCTGCTCTTAATTCATTTATTTTTTCTTCAAAATAATCAGGTAACTCACTAGTAAACTCTAAATATTCTTTGGTTCGCGGATGGATAAATCCTAATGTTTGGGCATGGAGAAATTGACCATACTCACTCACATTCTTAGGAGAACCATAAACCGGATCACCTAATAAAGGATATCCAATATACTTCATATGAACTCTAATTTGATGAGTTCTTCCAGTTTCCAAATTTAGTTCCACTAACGTATGTTCTTTAAATCGTTCAATCACCTTAAAGTGGGTAACTGACGGTTTTCCATCACCGACAACCCCCATTTGTTGGCGATTAATTGGTGAGCGTCCAATAGGAGCATCAATTTTTCCAAGGTTGTGATTTATAACCCCACAAACTATCGCTACATACGTTCTTTTAATTTTTTTCGCTTTAAATTGAGCACTTATATCACGATGGGCAGCATCGTTTTTACATGCTACGAGCAATCCTGACGTGTCTTTATCGATTCGATGGACAATTCCCGCTCTTATAATGCCTTTGATACTTGATAAGTCTTTACAATGATGCATTAATGCATTAACAAGGGTTCCTGAGTAATGTCCCGGAGCTGGATGAACAACCATTTGAGCTGGTTTATTAACAACGATGACATCTTCATCTTCATAAACAACATCTAATGGTATGTCTTCGCCTTTAACATCCCAAATTTCCGGTTCGGGTATTCTTACTTCTATGACATCACCTGGTTTAACCAAATAACTTGGTTTAACTTTTTTTAAATTGACATCAATTAAACCATTGTCAAATAACCGTTTGACATCACTCCTTGATAAATCTGTGGTTAGTTCTACAATAACCTTATCTACTCTTCCTTGTTCTTTGTCAATGATAAACTTTAAATCTTTCATTTTATCACTTTTTTATCAAAATATAATCTATTAGGAATATTATCACTCCTATAGTTAACAACGTATCAGCAAAATTAAAGATCGGGAAGTTTATAAATTCAAATTTCAAAAAATCGACAACCTCTTGACGAAAAACTCGATCAATTAAATTTCCAAGCGCCCCAGCAATTAACATAATCATACTAATACTATACCAGCGATTGGTTCTTAAATTGAAGTCTTTCATCATATAGCCCATAAACCCTAATGCAACTATAGATACTATAGTAAGCAAAAAGGTATGGTCACCTAAAATTCCCCAGGCAGCACCGGTGTTGCGATGGCTGGTAATTGAAAGAACGTTTTTTATAAATGGTATTTCTTGACCAATGGTCATATGTTTAATAATAAGTAATTTACTTATTTGATCAATAGATACTAATACTACTATTAAACCTATTCCGAGTGCTAACATAACTTATTCTCCTTCATCTTTATTAATATTTCCAACAATATATAATTATTATACATCAAGATAGGTTCTTTGTAAAGCAGATAAAAAATATCAATAATCACGTTGTTACAAAAATAACCACCATTATAGCAACAGTAATAATAATCATATAAGGGTTTAATAATTCCACAAAAAAGATATCCTTACTATCAATTATCTTTAAATCTTCATTATCTGGATAATAGTTTTTAAGTAAAACAACATTTAAACTACTTGCTAACCCATTAAATAATAATACTACAATCATACTAATAAATAACATTATTTTAAAGGTGGTAGTTGATGGATCATATAAACTAAAGACATTATAAGCAATAATCATAAATGGACTAAAGATAATAATGGTTAAAAGAATCGAGAATATAAATGATTTTATATAATTTGACCCTTTTATCGATAAACGATTAAATCTTATCAATTGTACTTTACATTGTTTATAATATTCTTTTATTCTCTTTAACATTAATCATCACCTCTAATAATACCTGTTAATTGCATCAGATATTTAGCATTCGTTGTTGTGCAAATACCCTCTTTAAGCTGATAATCAAATTTAATCTTGTCCTCTTCATAGTGTTCACTAAAATGATAATTCTCAATATTAATACCAACAACCTGGCATATTTCTAAATCATGGGTCGTGATAAATAAAATAACATTAGGTAGATTTAAACGCTTAATCATAGAGATTGCACCAGTGATTCGATCATTTGCATTAGTTCCTTTAAAAATCTCATCAATGAAAACGATCATTGGTTGCCCCTTCTCGGAGTAATCTATCGCTTCTTTAATTCTTAATAGTTCAGCGTAAAAGGTGGAAATCCCTTTTGATAGATCATCTTTTATTCGCATTGAAGTAAAGATTTTTAAATAAGGAGCGACAAAACTTTTCGCATTAACATATGCTCCAGCATACATTAAAATTAGATTAATTCCGATGATACGTAAAAACGATGTTTTACCACTCATATTTGAGCCAGTGATGATATTGATATGACTGACGAGATCAAACGAGTTAGCTACACAATCATCTTCTTTTAATAATGGATGTTTAATATTCTTGAAATTTAAAGTAATTTCTTGTGAAAGTTTCGGAAGAGTCACTACTTCTTTTACTTGACCGATAATCGCAAGACTAGCGTACACTTCTAAATCTTCAATTGCTTCAATACTTTTGATAAAATTATCGGCTTCTTCTTTAATTAAACGTTGATATCGATAAACAATAAAAAGATTTAAAGGTAAAATTCCATTAAGCAACTGTCCAACAAAGTTTTTTCTAATAGAATCTAAACTAATCAACTTACTTATCCTTTTAAGACCTAATGATGCTCTATTAATTTGATTCTGGTATTCTTTTAACTGTTCATTTACAAATTCACTTTTTTCGATCACTTTATACAATGGTCCAAGTATTGAAAGAGCAGGTAATGTAAGATCTAAATCATAGATAACATGTTTAAAATTATATGAATAAAGAAAAGAAAGTAAGAATTGATTCACATAAAGGGCAATAAAATAATCCCATTTAAATATTTTAAGAATAGATAAAAATAATATTATTGCTGAAATAAATGTTTGAATGATCATTAGCCAATAATATCGGGAAGAAAATGAATAGGAGTTATTACTTTCTAATAATCCAATTAAGTTTAAATTAGGTGATTTCTCATCATATGTCTTTAAAGCCACTTGAAAATTAAGTGAAAAATCAACCTTATCAGCCATTTCTACCATTACTTTTTGACGAAGGTCTAAATCATAAGGTTCGGGAATTGACAGACGTTCTTTTAATTTTTTATTTGCATTTTTACTTTTACAAATATTAATATATTTATATAAGGAACTTTCGCCAATAATGTCTAAATCTTCCAAAAAGGATTCTTCATTTAGATTTGCCCCAGTACTAGAAAAATCCTGCCACCTGTTATCAAAACGATCTAAATACTCTTTAAGAGTATCAATTAAATAGTAAAAGTATTTTTTCTGATCTAATACTTTATTATGATAAATTATAAGTACCACAAAAATTATAATCACCAAAAAGCCAAATATCCCGTATATCATTTTACTACTAATAATCCATAATATTAAAAATAGTATGAATAATAAAAACGAAAAAAGCCGACCAAGTGATAATTGGTTGGATTTTTTCGTTATTACTGCTTCTTCTTCAGTTGCAACTTCTAGTTTTTTCTGATAATAATCTTTTTTCATTTTTTACCCTCAAAATATGCTAATGCATCACCAAATGTCTTAACCGGTACTAAATCCATCTTTGGATTTTTCAAGGTCTGATAAGCCTTAAGTGCTTCTTCATAATTTTTGCCGTCTGGTACAAAAAAGACATCAGCACCTGCCCGATATGCTGCAATCACTTTTTGATAAGCACCACCAATTTGACCGACAATCCATTCATCTTTATCATTTTTCTCTAAAGTTCCAGTACCACAAACCACCATACCTTTAGCGAGGTCTTTATTTATAAGATTAGCATAGATCGATAAAGCTTGCATTAAGCCACCACTTGGGCCAGTAGTTCTTGATTTTTCGATATTATAACTTGGATTTGCATCAATTATTTCATAAAGTTCATAATGAGTAAAACCAGGAATACCATGATCATTTTTCGTTTTAGGTTTAGTAATTGTAAGGAATAATTCCTTATTATCACGAACGATTTTCGCTTTATATGTAGGAGCATCACTTACATGAGTTGAAGTTAATTGTGTTAACAAGTATGGATAATTAATGGGTTGATCATCAACCTCAATAATGATATCACCAATTCGAAGTTGAGGGTCGGTATAACTATAAACCATATCAATGATTTGACCTTGATAGGTGTATTTTATTTCAATATTAGCATCCCGCCTTCTAGCTTCTTCATACGCAACAATTAAAGAATTTGTAATACTTGTATCCTTTTGAATCTTTCCTGCTTCTCTTTCTTCAGAAAAACTAGCGATATAGTACGGTGATGTTTTTGAAACACTAAAATTGCGGTCAACTTTGCCAATCAAATATTCTAAAACAGTAATTTTTGATGGTGCATAAACATAGACCGTATTAAAATTTTGATAGATTTCATTGCCATTTTCAATTTCAATCACATCAGTAACGGGATTGATTCCTCCTGGGGCCACCAAATTATAATCAATAGTGACTAACCCCATTGAAATAATGGCGATATATGGAACAATTAAAATAATGATGAGTTTTCTATAATCAGAAATCAGTTTCTTCACTATCATTACTCCTTATCGTAATTGCTATTTCTTTCATCTTTTCATATGTGACATTGGCAGCATCAAGCATGCGTTTTGCTGCTTGATCAGACTCTGTACCACTATATTTATCAGACATATAAATAATATGCTTAATTCCACTTTGAATGATTAATTTAACACATTCATGACATGGAAATAGCGTAACGTAAAGAGTACAACCATTAAGTTTGGTCGTTGAATTTAATATCGCATTAGGTTCAGCGTGAACAACATATGGGTATTTAGTATCGGTGAAATCACCTTCATTACACCAAGGAAAAACATCATCATCGCAGCCATAAGGAAAACCATTATAGCCGATACCGACAATGCGTTTTTCTGGGTTAACGATACAAGCCCCTACTTTAGTGTTTGGGTCTTTGCTGCGGTTTGCTGATAGAACAGCAACCCCCATAAAATATTCATCCCAGCTAATATAACTACGAGATTTCATCACATTTTTCCTGCTTTCTTATTTCAGCTATCATTTCTGCTTTAATATCTTCAACAGTCTTTACTGAACAAGATGTTGAAGTGCAGTGCATACACGATTCGGGAATTTCTACTCCCTCTGGGCGTTCTACTTTAGCATTAAAGCGATATGCAAAAATATATGCAAGTACAAGGAAAACTAAAATCCCTATTCCATACCACATATGGTTCACTTCCTTTCTTCGTCTTTGACCAAGTTCAAATTGATATGACAATATCCACCTAAGTTTTTTGTCAAATAGTCTTGATGATAATCTTCGGCATCATAAAAAGGCTGAACTTCTTTAACAATTGTCACAATTGGTCGCTGATATTTTTTTTGTTTTTCTTTTAGGACATTAATTATTATATCCCGTTCTTCTTCATTTTGAAAGAAGATTGCATTTCGATATTGTATTCCTATATCATTTCCTTGATAGTTGAGAGCAGTTGGATCAACGATTCTAAAGAAATGTTCTAGTAAAGTTTCGAAACTAATTTGATCTGGACGATACCAAATCTTACAAGCTTCTACATGATTTACCCTTCCTGCTTTTAAGTCTTCATAAGTTGGGTTCTCAGTGTCACCATCGGTATATCCAACAGATGTTTTAACAACACCATATAATTGCTTATAATAGGCTTCTACTCCCCAAAAACATCCACCTGCTAATACCAATTCTTTTACTTCTTTACTTAAAATGTTTTTAATAGCATAGTCAGCCATTAATGTTCCAGAAAAACTGGTTACTGGCATATAAGAGCCTACATTTTCAAAGCGTTTAGGTTGTGGTTGTTCAGTTGAAAAGACTACCGGAAAATTATCATCAACCTTTTGATCTCTTAATTTTTTGCGTAAAGCCCGAGCTAGCGGATCAGTGTGGGTTTGATTGATCGTTGCCACTTTTAATTTTAGTGGTTCGAAGCGTTGACCAGCTCCCATTGCACTAATGAAAGGAATTTTATTAGTTAAACAATATTTAATTAAGTCTACCTTAGCATCAAGTTTATCAATTGCGTCCAAAACAAAATCTACTCTTTTAGGTATAATTTGATCAATATTAGTTTGATCAATAAATGCCGCATGAGCTTCTATTTGTAATTTCGGATTAATTAATAATAGTCGCTCTTTTAAAATATCTGCTTTCTTTTGACCAATATTATTACTATTTGTAATTATTTGACGATTCAAATTAGTAATTTCAACCGTATCAAAATCTATGATAGTCATCTTTCCAATACCAGAGCGTACTAAAACTTCCGCACTCATTCCACCAACACCACCAAGCCCAACTACAACTACATGAGCTTCTTGTAAAAGATTAATCCCCAAACTTCCAATTAAATACTGGATACGAGTGAAGGGACTATTCATCGACTTTAATTCCTAACTCTTTTAACTGCGCTGGTGAAACTGGAGTTGGAGCTTCACTCATTGGACACTTAGCGTTAGCAGTTTTCGGGAAAGCAATGACATCTCGAAGTGATGGTGACTTAGTAATAATCATCATTAAGCGGTCTAATCCAAGTGCAATTCCGCCATGTGGTGGCGTTCCATATTTTAACGCATTTACAAAAAAGGAGAATTGACGTTCTACTTCTTCAGCATTTAATCCTATTGCTTTAAACATATCAGCTTGAACCTTTTGGTCATGAATTCTGATACTTCCACCACCAAGTTCAAAACCATTTAAAACAACGTCATAGGCACGAGCCCGAGCCTTGTCTGGATCAGTTAGTAGTTTTCCTTCATCGCCCGCTTTTGGCGCTGTAAACGGATGGTGAGCGGCTTGGTAGCGCCCTTCTTCTTCATTGTACTCAAATAATGGCCAATCAACGACCCATAAGAAATTAAACTTGCTTTCATCAATCATATTTAATTCTCTAGCAACTGTTAAACGTAAAGCTCCAAGAGCTGTATTAGCAATATCACGAGTACTAGCCACTATTAAAACCAGATCGCCATCACTAACTTTTAATTCTTGTTTATTTTCATCACTCAAGAATTTAGCGATTGAACCACTGAAATCACCATTTTCATATTTTAACCATGCTAATCCTTGAGCTTGATATTTTTTCGCTATTTCAGTTAGACGGTCAATCTCTTTTCGGGAATAGTGAGCAGCACCGCCAGGGATAATTATTGCTTTGACAACTCCATTATCAGCTAAAATATTTTGGAAGATTTTAAAGTCTACTTTTGAAGCCCAATCACTTAAGTCTTGTAATAGCATCTCAAAGCGAGTATCCGGTTTATCACTTCCATAAAGGTTCATTGCATCATCATACTTCATTTTAATAAATGGAGTTTTAACATCATAGTTAAGAGTTTCCTTGAAGACCGCAACTAACATATCTTCGATGATTCTTTGAATAGTCTCTTCATCAGCAAAACTCATTTCCACGTCAATTTGGGTAAATTCCATTTGACGATCAGCTCTTAAGTCCTCATCACGAAAACACTTAACAATTTGAAAATATCGTTCGAATCCGGCAACCATTAATAATTGCTTATACATTTGAGGCGATTGAGGTAAAGCATAAAAACTACCATGATGAACGCGGGATGGTACTAAATAGTCGCGCGCTCCTTCTGGAGTTGACTTTCCTAAGATTGGTGTTTCAATTTCCACAAAATCAAGTTTATCAAAAAAGTTACGAATTGCCATCATTGCTTTATGACGAAGAATAAAGTTTTTTTGCATAACCGGGCGACGTAAGTCTAGATAACGATACTTCATTCTTGTATCTTCTAATGCATCAGTTTGATCCGTAATTAATAGTGGAGTTGTTTCGGCAGTATTAATTACTTCTAATACTTCACAAACAACTTCGATATCACCAGTTGGCAGATTAGGATTCTTATTAGAACGTTCCACGACTGTTCCTTTTACTTGAATTACATATTCATTCTTTACCGACTCTGCAACCTCATAATATTTATTATCTGGTTCAACAACAATTTGAGTAATACCATAGCGGTCACGAAGGTCAATAAAAATTAATCCACCTAAGTTACGAACTTTTGCTATCCATCCAACTAAAGTTACCTGTTCACCAATATTTTCAATTCTTAATTCATTATTATTTTTGGTACGCATACGTTTTTTCTCCTTCAATATTTAATAGAGTTTTTAATTCACTAACACTTATCGTTTCTTGTTTTCCTGTTTCATTATCCTTAACAGTAATTAAATCATTTTTAATTTCATCTTCACCAAGAATTAATAAATAACGCGCTTTTACTCGATCAGCCAATTTGAATTGTGGTTTTAGATTATTACTTTGATAATCTATCTCTGTTTTTATTCCATTAGTACGTAAGTAATTGGTTAAACGCAAACCTTCCATTTTAGCCTCTTTACCTAATGTTATAACAACAACTGAGAATTGATCAAATAGATCAGGCCATGCATCAACTTCATCAATGACCATCATTAACCGTTCAACCCCTAAGGCAAAACCAATGGCAGGCATGTTTGGACCACCAAGTTCACTTATTAAACTATTATAACGACCACCACCGCCAAGAATGATGTTATTGATTGGTGAGGCTGGGTCTTCATAAGTTATTTCAAAAACTGTTTGTGAGTAGTAATCAAGTCCTCTCACTAGTCTTGTATCAACCACAAAGTCAATGTCAAAAGCCCTTAAAGCTTTTTGAACTTCTTCAAAGTATTGTTTATCTTCATCTGATAAAAAACTTTCCATGGTTGGTGCATTTTTAATTAATTCGCTTTTACCATCAATTTTACAATCTAATATTCTTAATGGATTTTGAACAAGTCGACGTTGACAATCCCCACAGAGAGTATTAATTTGAGGAGCAAAATATTCTTTCAATGCTTCCACATAGGCTTTACGTGAATCATTGCTGCCGATAGTATTGAGTAATACTTTGATTTTACTTAAACCTAATTTTTTTAAAATAATCCAAGCAAGATTGATTATATCAGCATCAAGCAGTGGATTTTCTAAGCCGAATGCCTCAATTCCAAACTGAGTAAATTGACGAAGTCTCCCAGCTTGAGGACGTTCATAGCGAAACATTGGACCAAAATAATATTGTTTTAACAGCCCTGGATTTGCATAGAGTTTATTTTCTACTAAACAACGAGAGATAACAGCCGTTCCCTCAGGCCGTAAGGTAATACTCCGATCACCCCGGTCGGTGAAAGTATACATTTCTTTGTTAACAATATCACTATCTTCCCCAACACTGCGAGTGAAAAGTTCTGTCATTTCAAAGATTGGCGTTATTACTTCGCTAAAGCCAAATTTCTTACTTTCTTCTGTTGCCACTTGTTCAATATATCGATATTTAATAGCTTCTTCATTAAAAAAATCATTGGTTCCTTTTATTTTTTGATATTTCATAATTAATTATATAATATAAAGTTTTGATAACTTTATACTATTACTCCTTTCTCTAATAAAATTGCTGTATAAA
Organism: Acholeplasmataceae bacterium; assembly: GCA_012838945.1. Lineage (GTDB taxonomy): Bacteria > Bacillota_I > Bacilli_A > ML615J-28 > CAG-313 > DUOG01. Next base: position 17,533 of record DUOG01000008.1, read on the forward strand.
CTAAAAAAGCAAATATAAACAAGCCTAAGGACGCAGGGTGTGCGCGGTACCACCTTAGTTCAGATTTACATCTGCTCTTTACTCGAATTTAACGCATTTCTTACGGCTTTTAGCTTACCTCGAGAAGTGTCACCTTAGTAAGAGTATCCAATGTTTCCACCAACCACATTGTCTCTAGTTAATACAATTACTATCTTCTTTCATCGGCATTAATTTTGATATTTATTTATTAATTAAATTTTACTAAATTTATTAGTTTTAGTCAAGGATTTAGAATAACTTAGCTTCAACTTTTAGTTTATCAATCCATTTAATTAATATACAACTCATTTATCATATTTATTGACCAAACGAGCTACGACTCCTTTGGTAATAGATTCTTTGCCATATAGTGATTGCAAATCCTTCACTAATGAATAAACTGCATTTTCTTTTTCAATTTCATCTAACGAATCAAAAAGAGAAAGCTGGCGAATTTCTTCTTCCGCTTTGATAAACTTACTAGCAGATACCCCTAGTAAACGAACTGGATAAGAAGAATCATAAAAATCCTCAAATAAATCCAGCATCACGTTGTATATTTCTTTACTATCATAAGTTGGATGATCTAATGAGCGTGATCTAGTTATTGATTTAAAAGTATTATATTTTATTTGAAGGGTAAAGGTGTATGCTTTTAATTCTTTTCTCTCAAGTCTTGTACTTAAAGTATTTACCAAATACTTTATTCCATCTTTCATTGTAGCAATTTGGTATTCGTCATTATCAAAAGTAAAAGAGTTACTTATTGATGAAAACTCATTAAAACTGTTACTGTCAATTTCACTTGATCCATTTCCATAAGCATGTTCAATTAATGATGTGGCATTTTGTTCTCCAATTGCCATTTTAATGATATCAGGATTAGGGTATTTCGCCAAATCTCCAATAGTTTTAATTCCTAAACTATCTAAGATGGGAGCAGTTTTTTTCCCAACCCCTGGCATTTTTGTTATTGGTAATGGCCACAGCACTTGTTCCACTTCACGCTTCCTCATTACAGTAATACCTAATGGCTTTTTCATATCAGAACCCATTTTAGCTAAAAACTTGTTAGGTCCTATTCCAATACTACAAGGTAGGCGGTATTTTTCTAATAGTTCTCTTTGAATTTTCGATGCCAAATTTAACGGGTGAATATTGTCACAAATATCAGTCACATCGACATAGCCTTCATCAATACTGCCTGGTTCGACTAAAGATGTTATCGATAACAAATAGTCAAAGAAAAGACGTGAATAATGTGAATAAAGACTCATATTTGGTTCAACAATAATAATATCAGGATTTAAATTTATTGCGTCTTGAACACGCATAGCGCTATGGATGCCATATTCCCTAGCTTCATAGCTTGCAGCAAGAATAATACTCTTTCTTCGAACATCTGAGTGAGCCACAACGACTGGTTTACCCTTTAAAGTTTCATCTTCAGCAATTTCACAGCTTGCAAAAAAGCAATTCATATCAATGTGAAAAATAATACGTCCTCTTTTTTTGATAATAACACTTCCCTTTTTATATTTTTTATGTTATAATATCCTTAATATTATATCATATGAGGTGACGGTAATGAAAAAAAATAATAAACAGAACAAAAAGAAATTCATTGAAAAAAGAGTTCGCCATGATAATAGTGTCGAAATCATCGTCAACGAAACCCCTACGAAAACTTGGTGGGGAAAATTAGCCATCATTTTAATTTTAGTAGGAATGGTATTAGTACCAGTTGTTATGCTGTTTATCACTATCTTTAGTGGATCAAATTAAAAAATAGGCCGAGAGGCCTTTTTTATTTAATAATAGTGTAATAGGGGGTTTATCTATGCCGCCTTTTAATCTATTCAATTGATACAACTTCTAAATTTTCTAAAATATAATCTTTTATCTTGTTTTCAAAATCAACATCATTTTGGAAGTTTTCTTCTTTACCGTTTATATGATAATTAAATGTTAAATAAATGTTATTTAATTGATAAGATATGCATTTTACTATCATTGAATCATTTCTTGTTTTAACAAATTCTTTTGGTTCAAATCCCGGCGCAATACTTATTCTACTATTTTTAGAAGAACTATAATAATCAATGCCACTACGAGCACTAATTTCTTTCCATTCAAATTTATCGATTTCTTCAAGAACTGATTTGCTTACCGGTAAAATTTCGAGTATAATTTGATATAATCCTTCTCCGTCAACATCATAAATAAAGGTAAGGCGATAAGTTCTACTTATTTCATAAGGAGAAACGTTGGTAAATCCATGAATATAAATCATATAACAACCATCATTAATTTTTTCATCAGCTTCCAAAATATCACTTAATATATAATTTCGGTAGTGAAACCCATGATCACGGAATTCATCAGATTCACACTTTTCTTGATACTCCTCTTCAGTTAAGTCAGGTCGTATTGGTTTAATATATCCACTAGTAATGTGATTTTTTATCTCTTCATATGTATCAAAATAAACATAAGTTCTTGGCAGTACAGCGCCATTTGGACACCCATATAAACATAAAAGAAAAGAAAAAATAATAACTAAACTTAAAAGCCTTTTTAACATTTTTACAATCCCCCTTCAAATTTTCTTATTTTTACCTTCGTCTGTATCATAACAGATAATCTCCCCTTTTTCCAGTGATATTATTTCAAATTAAAAATGATGAAGTAAATAGAACATTTACTTCATCATTTGTTTCATATATCCTAAATTAAGCAGAATATCTAACTCTTTTATTTTTCTTATGGGCTAATCTTAATTTGTCGGCAATCATAGCTATGAATTCCGAGTTAGTTGGTTTTGATTTATTATAACTAATGGTATAACTAAAGATGTCGCTAATGGCATCAATATTACCTCTTACCCAAGCAACTTCAATTGCATGGCGAATAGCTCTTTCTACCCTTGAAGATGTTGTATAAAACTTACGTGCAACCTCTGGATATAAAACTTTAGTTATTGAACCCAATAGATCAAGATTGTGATAAACCATTGTAATTGCTTCTCTTATATAAAGATAACCTTTAATATGAGCAGGAACTCCAATTTCATGTAGCAAGTTGGTTATTTCAGTATCTAAATCAATGTCTCCATCCAAAGCTGTATTGGCTACTAGTTGTTCTTGATTCAAATCTAGAACAATTTGATACAAACGTTCCATTTCAATTGGTTTGACAACTACGTAATCGACTCTGTACTTCGATAATTTTGCGATGATAAATTCGCTAGTAAAATCAGTCATCACTACGATTTTCTTTGGTTGATAATACTTCCCCCTTGTTTTTACTTAGTTCCTCAACCACGGTCATGCCGTCACAATATGGCATAAATAAATCCAATAAAATTAAGTCTGTTTGCGTAACGCGAAGAGCATTTAGAAGACTATTGCCATCAGTATGAGTACCAATGACTTCTACTTCCTGATTGCGCTCCTTAAAAAAATTTTCCATTGCTTGGAGTTTTTCTTTACCGTCCTCGGCAATCATAATACGTAACTTATCCATTATATAAAGCCCCCTTTATGCTAGAATTCTACCATATTTAGTTATTAGATGCAATTAAAATTATGTTAATATTTTCTATTTTTTAGCATTTGTAACAAAAATATTGATATTTTCGATAATGTTTGATATTTTTCTACATATTTTTGTCGATTATTGTTAATAATTGACACTTAAACCACAATCTAATAACATCCATTCGACAAAAATGCCATATCCATACTGCGGAGAATCGACAATTACATGTGATACGGCACCAACTAACTGATTATTTTGGATAATGGGGCTTCCACTCATGCCTTGGATGATACCTCCGGTTTTATTAAGGAGATCACGATCAATGACTTTTATTTTTATACCCTTAACACTTTTAGCAGTTTGCTTTTTCACTTCCACAATTTCTATATCAAAAGCTTCTACTTTATCATCCTCAATAACGGTTAATATTTCAGCTTTTCCAACCTTGACATCATTTTTCATAGCAACCGGTAATAATTTACGATTACTAGTATAACTACGATTAGTGATATTTCCATAGATTCCGGTAATCTTATTTTTGGTTATATTTCCAATAGTCATTTTATCAAGCATTGCTCGTTTCTCTCCTGGAATTCCTGGTGCAGCTTTTTTGATTGATTCAACATTAGAACTTAAGATATTGCCACCAACATCTTGATCATTTACTTTATTGTCAAAAATCCCATGACCCAATGCAGCAAATCGATTAGTTTTAGGATCAATAAAAGTTAAAGTGCCAACGCCTACTACTTTATCTTTTATATAGAGTCCTAAACTCTTATCTCCACTTCTACTGATAGCAACATCAAAAGTTGTTCTGAAAGTCATATCACCACGTTTAATTACTAAATCTACCGTATTTGAATTAATACTTGCGAGTGCATCCAATAAATCTTGATTCGTTTTTACCTGAACATTATTAATCTTAATTATCTTATCTCCTTCACGAACTTCACTTTTTCGCCAGGGAGACACTTTACCATCCCGAGTCTCAACTTGATACTTCCCTGCAATATAAACTCCCGTATCCATATGAAGACCAATTGTGTCACCGCCAGGTACTACTAGATATTGGTTTTTAGCAACTGGAACATCAGTAGCAGCACTAACGTTCGCAATTGGTATTGTTGTAAAACACAATAGAAAAAATAAACTTTTTCGCCAAAACTTAATTTTAAAACCTCCTTTTTCGCATTACGCAGTATTATTATTTACCGTTTTTAAAAGAAAAAAAGCGTCTTTAATAATTGGCATTAAAGACACTTTTTTCATTACCTTCTAATCATTTCCTTGGCAAGTTTAATACTATTTTCAGTTACGTTCTCGCCAGCAATCATTTTAGCGATTTCTAAAATACGTTCTTCTTCACTGATCTCCGTTACCGTAGTGGTAACACGGTCATCTTTTGCTTCCTTTTTAATTAAGAAGTGATTATTGGCGATTCCAGCCACAACAGGCAAATGAGTAATGGCTAAAACTTGAGTGCTATTACTAATTTCTTTTAATTTTTCCGCAACCGATAACGCTACTTCACCACTAACGCCGGTGTCAATCTCATCAAAGATAATGGCCGGGAGTTGATAGTTTTTAAGCATATGAACTTTTAACGCCAACATTACCCGTGACATTTCACCTCCGGATGCAACCTTGGAAAGTTCTTTTAGTGGTTCACCAGGATTAAAGGAAATCATAAAATTAACCTTATCAATTCCATCATTATAAAAGATACTATCATTTAAAATATCTGAATAATTAACCTCATCAAAAGTTATTTTTAACTCAACTTTTGATAAGTGCAAATCAGCAAGTGTCTTTTTGATGGCATTAGACATTTCTTCACTCAAGGCACGTCTTATACTATGTATTGCTAACGCAATATCAAGCAGCTCTTGATGAGATTTTTTTACGTCTTGATAATATTCTTTTAAATAAAAATCATAGTTAGTAAAGCTATCTAGTTTTTGACTTAACTCATCACGATATTCGATAAGTTCAGGCAAATCTTTTTGGTATTTTCGTTTTAAATTATTAATAAAACTCAAACGAGCATTAATATAATCCAAACGTTCTTGATCAAATTCTAAATTAAGTAAGTCATCATGAATTTCATTATAAATATCTTCTATTTCATAATAAGAACTCATTAATCTTTCTTTTATTTCTTGATACTTATTATGGAAAGCAGATAATTTACTTAAGTTGTTATTAATAAGGTGGATTGTGTCGATAATACTATTGTCTTGAAAATAGCTAACCGACTCTGATAATGTACGATAGATGCTATCAAAGTTATTAAGTTGATCAAGTTCATTTTTTAATTCATCAATTTCGGTTAGATCTAAATTCGCTTTATTTAATTCATCAAATTGATACTTATAAAATTCAATCATCTGATTATCTTTATTTTGTGTATTTTTTAAGTCTAAATACTTTTTCAAGTAATTTTTATAATTTTTAAGTTTTTCCAAATAGATTGGCATTAACTCTTTAACTTTATTATTGTCAATAAATTCTAAGTAATTACTTGAAATGAATAACTTACGACTATCAATTTGAGTATGGATATCAGCTAAATAATTGGAGATCGTTAATAGTTGACTTAAATTCACAACTAAACCATTAACTCGCGAAATGCTTTTTCCGTTTGCGCTGATTTCTCTTCTTATTGTAATAATATTATCTTCATCATCAATTCCGAGATTATTTAATATTTCTGTAATAACCGGATTGTCATGAAAGAAGACTCCTTCGATTATCGCTTTATCCGCTCCATATCGAATCAAGTCTTGAGATGCCCGTTCTCCTAAAAGCATTCCAATAGCATCAATAATGATACTTTTTCCTGCTCCAGTTTCTCCAGTCAAAACTGTTAATCCAGGTTTAAAATTAATGGTTATATTATCAATAATGGCAAAATTTTGGATTGTAATTGATGACAGCATTACTTCCACCTCTGCTATTTGCTTCTTATTTTATTTAATAAATCATCCATGCTAAGATTATATACTTTTTTTAATACGCTTACTTTTCCGTGTTCAACATAGGTATCAGGTAAACTCATTACTTCAACATTAATATTAAACTTTCTTAAATTAGCAAATTCCAAGATATGATTACCTAAGGAGCCATTATAAATAACTTCTTCGTAAGTAATAATATCTATTTCATTTTTAGCTAACTCTTGTAATAATTCTTCGTCCAGTGGATTAATAAAGCGGGCATTAATTAAACCAACATCTAACTGGTTTTTTTCGATTAGCTCTTTAATCTCTAAAAGATTAGGACCATAACTAATAACTACCTTCTTACTATGTGGAATTAGTACTTCCCATTTTCCTAAAACGATTGGTTCAGTTTTCTGATTGGAATCCATTTTAATTTTTATCTTGGGATAACGAATAGCCACCGGACCAGTTAAACTATAAGTTGCATAACTAACCATTGCTTGCATTTCCGCATAATCTTTTGGCATAATTATAACAATTCCTGGGATTGATCTTAAGAAGGCAATATCATATATTCCTTGATGCGTTTCACCATCATCATCAACGAGTCCGGCCCGATCAATATAAAAAACAACGTGTGAGTTAGTTCGAGCTACATCATGACTAATTTGATCATATGCTCGCTGTAAAAAGGTTGAATAGATAAAGACTGCCGGTTTAAGCCCAGCTTGAGCCATTCCGGCTGCCATTACGACTGCGTTTTCCTCAGCAATCCCCACATCTATTAGTTGATTAGGCAATTCTTTTGAGAAATTATATAATCCACTACCAATAACCATCGCCGGGGTTATGGCATAAATTTTCGAATCACTATAAGCTAATTCTAAAACAGTATTAGCAACTGCTTCTCCAAACAAAGCTTCATCAGCTTCTTTTTTATTTTTGAAAGTTCCGCTTTCAACATCAAAAGGACCAACCCCATGCCATATGCCAACTTTATCTTTTTCGGCAGGGAGATAGCCTTTTCCTTTGGTCGTTTTTATATGAAGAACGATTGATTCTTTTGATTCTTTAGCATAAGTTAAATATTTTATTAGTTCTTTAAAGTTATTCCCATCGATCCCCGCAAAATATTTAAAGCCCAAAGCATCAAAAATGCTCTTTCCAAAGACATATGATTTTACTGACTCTTTAACTCTTAACGTAAGTTTACGTAAGAACCTCGGAGTTACTTTAGAAAACCATTTATATGATTTTCTGATTCTTATTTTATTGAATACTTTTGATAGTGCTCCTACATTATGGGAAATGCTCATTTCATTATCGTTTACAATGATGATAACTTTATGATACGGATTGTTGCCTAAAAAATTTAAGGCTTCAAAGGTCAAACCATTACTAAATGATGCATCTCCCACAATCGCAACTGGGTCACCAATCTCAAATTCGCCAGTTTCTCTAGCAATACTATAACCAATAGCAGCTGATAAGGCAGTTGAACTATGGCCCGCTTCATAAACATCATGAATACTTTCACTTCTTCTCGCAAAACCACTTAATCCGCCATATTGACGAAGGGTTGAGAATTGATTGGCTCGACCAGTTAAGATTTTATGAGCATATGTTTGATGGGAAACATCAAAAATTAGTTTATCATAAGGACTATTGAAAACTTTATGGAGAGCAATTGTTAATTCAACTACTCCCAGATTAGAAGATAAGTGACCTCCATTTTGACTAACAGTATTAATTATTAAGGTTCTTATTTCTTTTGCTAACTCCTCTAGTTCAGGAATAGTCATTGTTTTTAAATCTTCTAATTTAAAGTTTTCAAGAACAGACATTATTTTAACCCTTCTTTAATAAATTGATAAGTATAAGAATCCTTACCAAAAACATCGATAATAATGGATAAAGCTCTATCAGTATGTTCAGCTAAAATAGCTTGGGACTTTTCCAAACCATAGATTTTTGGATAAGTTAATTTATCATTTTTTAAGTCACTCTTTGTGTCTTTTCCAAGTTGTTCATTTGTCAATACTAAATCGTTTATATCATCGCGGATTTGGAAAGCCAATCCCACATGATATGATAATTCACGTAATTTTTCTAAAGTTTCTTTGCTGACTTTGCCAATTAAACCGCCGGTAATAATCGCTGCTTCAATTAAACCACCAGTCTTAGCAAAGTGAATTTTATTTAATTGTTCTAGGTCAACATCTTCTCTTTCCTCATTAGCACTAATAATATCAAGAGACTGACCACCAACTAAACCATTAGCTCCCATTAATTCAGCAATATAAGCAAGCAAATCTACTTTAACACTATCTTCAACCTCAAGTGTCGCAAAGAGTTTAAATGCTTCTGCTTGAAGAGCATCACCTGCCAAAATAGCTTGGGCTTCACCATAAACGAGATGGTTACATAACTTACCACGACGATAACGATCATCATCCATTGATGGCAAATCATCATGAATCAAACCATAATTATGTAACATTTCAATAGCGCAAGCTGCATCAAGACCAACACTTGGGTCATCTACTAAATCATGTAAAACAACCATTGTTAAGGTTGGACGAAATAACTTACCCCAATTAAGAACCGTATATCGAATAGATTCTCGCAATACGTTGGAATAAGTAAATTGATTAGTGATTTCATCTAATCGTTCTTTGAGTAATTCTTGCCACTTTTCAACAAATTCTTTCATAACCCACCTCAATTAATTAAATTTTTCTTCGCTGGTTTCTGTCATCTTAGTAACGACAACTTCGCGTGCTTGTTCTAAGCGTTTTTTGCACTCAATACTCAAACTTATCCCTTCCTTATACTTATTGACTGACTCTTCAAGTGATAAATTTCCACTTTCAAGATCTTTTACTATTTTGGCCAGTTCATTAAGTAATTGTTCAAAGTTTTTATTTTCCATTTTCTTTCTCCTCCTCAATAGATGTTACCGTAGCGCTAAACATCCCGTCAGCCATTTTCACATCTACTTGATCCTTTACTTTTAATTTATTGATTTTGGTCAATACTTCACCTTGATGATAGACTATACTATATCCTTTTCGCATTAAATTAATCGGATTTAAAATATAAACCTTATCATTTAAAGCCTCTAACCTTTGATCATAACTATCTATTTTATTGGTAATAAGTTGATTTAAGCGACCAATATAAGCATCACAATTTGATTCAAGTTGATTTATCTGATCGGTTATGAGATTTACTCGTAATCGGTTTTTTAATTCTAAATGTTTTTGTTCCTTTAGATCAAGTATTTTATTTATACCATTATTTATTCTTTCTTGTAAGGTTCCTAAACTACTTAAATAATTATCTACTTTAACTAGTGGAGAATTATTATGTAAATTGTCATTCAATCTTAAAAAAGTTTGTTCAATTCGTTTGATAACTTCACTAAAGTTACTTAAACCATATGAATCAGTTAAGCGATGCAATTGCTTATTATTAAGTTCAATTTTATTGTTGATGCTCGCAGTTAATCTGTCTACCAGTGAATCAACATAATTTAATACATCATTTTTATCTTTCGTAAGACGCATTGCCGCTCCAGTTGGCGTTGGTGCTCGGTAAGAAGCCACATAATCACAAAGTGTATAATCAGCTTCATGACCGATGGCTGTTACAATTGGCACCGGTGAAGCAAAAAGCGTTCTTACCAGTTCTTCATCGTTAAAGCAATTTAAGTCTTCAAAACTACCGCCACCTCGTCCAATAATAATTACATCATGGCGTTTCGCACTATAGGCCAGTTTTAAAGCTCTAATCAAATCTTTTGGAGCATCTGTTCCTTGGACTAAGGCCGGATATAAAGTCAAGCGAGCAAGCGGTAATCTCCTATTGAAAGTGGAAATAATGTCATGAATCGCATCTCCGGTTGCTGCAGTAACAATTCCTACTTCCATAGGATACTCCGGAATTGGCTTTTTATGTCGCTCATCAAACAGTCCTTCTTTTTGTAGTTTGTCTTTTAAAGCGAGAAATGCGGCATAAAGAGCTCCAACACCTTCTTCTTCCATTTGTTTTACCAATATTGAATAAGTACCTCGTTTTTCATAAACACGTACTTGACCAACAACCTGTACATTTACGCCATCAGCTGGTTTAAATCTGATATTTAAATTATCCGGAAAAAACATCATTGCGCTAATTTCAGATTTATCATCTTTGAGAGAAAAATAAAAGTGTTTACCTGAGGCTTTAAAATTAGAAATCTCACCTTTTAAATATACTTGTTGAAGATGGACATCTTTATCAAATTTATGAAAGATGTAACGATTTAATGCACTAACAGTTACATATTTATTTTCGGGCATTAACAATACTCTCCTTGATATTGTCCAAGACCCGGTTGTTGAAACGTGCTTGGGTTCCATCTTCTAAGTCACTATAATCCTTAGTGATTTCAATTGCTTCATTGATGATGATACTTGCAGGAGTGTCGGTATATAACATTTCATATGTGGCGAGGCGAATGATCGCACGGTCAACATATGATAATCCAGTTAAAGACCAATTAACTAAATTTTTGGTTATCATTTCATCAATGACTGTTTGGTTGTTAAGAATCCCTATAACTGTTTCCGTAATAAATGGATCTAACTTTAACGTTTCATCATCCTTAGATTCTTGAACTAAAAATTCTAAGTATTTAAATACTTCTTCTGGTAAATTATAATTGATTTCTAAATTATATAATGCTGCGACAATAATTATGCGTGAGTCATGTCGATTCATATTAATCACCCTTTGTATCTATTATTTTAACACAAATAACCCTAAAATACCAACTATTTTAATTTAAAATAGAAAAATAAAGAAAATTGAGCACTATCAATGAGATAATGCTCAATTCATTAATTAACTAAGGTAGTTTTCGATAAGTTGTTTTATAACCTCATAATCCTCAATGCGCGTCTCTTGAGAGTATTTATCAACATTTGTTAGTTCAATATCAGTGTAATAAAATTTTAAAATAGCATCATAGCTTAGATATTTACCTAATTCGCGCGCTCCATATTGACTCATTCCAACTCCGTGGCCCCAACCTCCACCATAGAAGATTATCGTATTACCTACTTTTTCAATCGCAAAGAAGCCAGAAGGTAATAAGGAGAATGATTTTGGTGAATTATATTGAGGATAATTAATGTTAGAACAATATAGTGTAATATTTCTAAACAGCATTCTGATATTATATTCACCATAAATATTAAAGGTGTGGGTAGTAGTTTTAATTTCTAGGCAGATAATTAGTCCCCCACCACCACGTTGTTTAGCATTTATATCAACTATATTTCCAATATCACTTGGTATTGGTAAAGATTTAAACTCATCGCCGCTTTTAGTTAAAACTTGGGTTGGTTTAGCGCTATATCGAGAGCTTAATGATTCTTGAAGTGCAGTTTTTAATTGTGAAATATTAAACTCTGTTTTCCAGCGATGATACTCGGAACTTCGATCAGGTGAATCAAAATCAATTAATTTAAAGTATGACAACATTGAGTTTTCGTCATTGATGTCAAATTGAAGAACATTTCCATTAAAGTCTTTGGCATAAACGCGTGACGTTAAATATGGAACTGGTTCTCCTGGAGTATCGCCATCAAACCACACTTCATGAGAGTTTGCGGTGGCACCACTTCCAGTGGAATAAAAGTTAGCCCGAATAAACTTGCCATTATGAGTTGCCACAATTCCTTTGGTGGCTAAAATAGCATTATTAGAATTCGCATTTGGATTTGTATTGTTATATACTTGTGACATAACACTATCATCTACATGATAACCATCACTAATATATCCTTTAGCATGAATATCGTTAACCGCATAGGTGCGAGCAGCTACCGCTTGAGCTTTTAAAGCTTCAAGGCCGAATGAAGACGACATTTCACTTGGAACTACATATTTCAAATACTCTTCTAGTGGAACATCATTCACTAAAAGTAATAGGTTACCAGCAGGACTTACTTCTAAACGTCCTGGATATAATCGACTACTGCCTCGTGAAATACTGAGCACTTGAATTAATCCATTGTTTTTAGGATTAAAGGTAATTAAAGTAGCATCCTTCATTACTACTGTACTACCAACTTTTACTTCAACATTTTTTTGACTATCAATGGTAACAAGTATTTCTTGATTCTTTGCAACTTCATAACTCTTACTATGATCTACATTTTTAAGGATAATATTATCTGAACTTAATAGCCTTATGCTACTATGATAGGTGTCATTATCACCTGATACACTGACACTTTTATTGATGCGAACTCTGATGTTTTCATAAGAATAATTGCCATCAATTACAGCATATTCAACAATTCCTGGTTTTTCAGGATTGATAAAATAGTACACATTATCTAATCCTAAAACTATATCATCAAAAGTAATCTCTTTAACTTCGCCATCTATAATTTGATAATATTTAGTTGTTAAAGTGTAATTTAAATATCCAACTCCTTCAACTAAAAATCTACGGTTTAGTGGATCGATTCTTAATAGTTTTCCTGTATAAGCTTCATTATCAATAATAATGATCTTAACTGATTCGAAGGCAATGATACCTCTAGTTGTTTCCACAAAATAAGTTATATTATATGTTCCCGGTGTGTTAACATCAACTTTATCTAAACCTTGAATTTCTATTTTATCGGTGATATCCCCTTCAATTGGATCATATGCGGTAACACCAGCCATTAAATCAGGAAGGTTTGTGCCTGGTTCAATTATCCAATCTTTAGTTCCGCTAATCACTGGATTCCCTGATTCAACAACCTTAATTTGTATCTTTTGGGTTGCGGTTGCTCCCGTAGTAGTGGCCGTAATTATGATTTCATATTCGCCGACTTCGTTCATGTTGACTCCACTATAGTCAAAAGACAATTCTACTTCCGCATCAGTATTTGTTTTTGCAGTAACTATTTTTGATAAATCCGGAAGTTCTGCTCCTACTTGATATTCAGTCTCAACATTTTCTAAGCCAACAAAAGTTATTTTGACCTTGCTACAGCCAACAAGAACTAGAAAAGCTAATAGAACAATGAGAAAACCTTTCTTAAATATTTTCATTATTTGAGTCATAATACCCTCGCTCCTTCTTTTTACTCTAATACTATTATATCATTTTATTAATCTTACCGTCAATTCTAACTTATAAGTTAATATTTAACATAAAAAATAGCCGCTTTAATTTATAAGCGACTATTTTTATTCTTACCTTATTGCTAGGCCAGCACTGGCATAACCACTAATATTACATAATAATGGTTTATTATTACTAATGGCTGAAAAAACCATTAAGAGTCTTGTTTGGGCTTCAATTGGAATTTCCAGATTAGTTAATAAAGCACTTCTGATATTACCCGGATTACCTGTTGGCACAAGTGTTAGGTCTGTCCCCGCTACCGGACTGAAAATATTACTATTAGTTGGAGCTGAATAAAGTGATCCGATAATTTCAACTCCGTTAGAATTTCCCAAACCACTGAGGGTAAAATGAGCACTTATACTCTCAATAATACCTGCTCTTGGCATTGAGAATGCAAAATTTGTCAGTCCTTGAGCATTAGTCAAGTCTATCGTTCGATCTGCTAATCTGGTAACAGTACCTGAATTTCCAAAACTAATTAAGCCAACCCGATTTGAATTACCAGTACTATTGGTGGTTAATTCAATGGTTCCTCCAGAAGCGAAAGGAATTATTATACTTCCTCCTTCTCCAGGAGGTCCTGGTGGCCCCGGCGGGCCCATAAAACCTTGTGGTCCCCTAGGACCGGGAGGGCCTGGAGGGCCTGGTGGACCAATTGGTCCTCTAGGACCAGGTATACCTACTGGTGTTCTTCTACAACAATCATCATAATCACATAAGGAAAACAAGTCATCTCTTATAATAAGTCCCCCCTTGTTTCCTTATATAGTATGCATTAGTTCGACAAAATCATTTACTATTGCCCTACCACCTTAATTATGATACCATTTTATATTTAAGTAAAATGGTAAGACCGGTAAATCCATTTCATTAAACAGATTACTATCAGCACATAAGTCAAGATAAGCATATTTAACGGATTTTATTTGTTTAATGTCTTCGTAGTAGATTTTAATAATATTTTCATTAACGGTGACTTCTGCTTCAATTTCAGTATCATCAACCAATACAAGTATTAAATTAGTAATCGTTTGATATTCTTCAACTGGTCTTGGCTTAGCCAGTTCTTCGATTTCGCCCAATAGTTTTACTCGTAAATTCTTTGTATTTGCAAAATACAAGGTTATCGTATTTTCCGTTAAAGACACGGTATAATTATGAAGTCGTGGACTAAAATACTTTTCATTGCTATTGTAAACTAATGAAAGGGCTGCTTTTTCAATCCTTTGGGCAAGTTCAATCTTATTGATTGGATAATATGGGCTGCTGACATCAGGTTTTTCCATCTCATATCCATTTTGATATTCATACTCAAATTCCAAATCATAGGTAGGCACAATTAATACATTCAAATGATAATTGGTACCTAAGATTTGGGCCCTGCGAAAGCCAGCTAAATTTTCTTTTTCATATGCGTGTTCACCAACAACTATGAATGCTAGATTTGGTGACAATTCTTCCCGCCAAGCATCAATTAATGATCGCAAAGCTTCATTATAATATTCATAATAACCAATATCACTTAAACCTTGGTACCAAATAACTCCCTTTAGATTAATTCCTTTCAATGGATTAATTTTGTTATTATAAAGGTTAGCAGTTTGATTATAGTTTTTATCACCAAGATTATCAATTTGATATAAGTTTTTGGTTAACAAGTAATTACGTAGATAGGGATTACTGTCAATCTTTGATTTAGGTAACCAAGCGTGGATGTTCGATTCAGCAACCGCACTTTCAATAAAACCAACTGGTACTTTTGCTGATCCTTTATTCAACTCTTCAAATAATTCACAAGCAAAAATATAGGAAATGGCACTTGCATCTAAACTTTTCAAACTATTGGCTGAATTCCAACGTCCATTAGAAAAGTCAAATTGGGGATCACCAATCGGTTGTTGTGATGGATCATTATTCGGATAATGATCTTGACTAAAATAGCGAATATACTTCTTGTTTTCATTATTGATAATATAACTACTAGCATCCTTGGTATAACGCATTGGCCAAGCCATATTCTTTTCGCCGCTTGTTAGCCACACTTCTCCCACCAAGATATCATTGATTTCTTTTGTATGTACCGAATCAGTTACCTTTAATTTATAAAGTTGAAAGGATGCACTTATTGGAGAAAATACAACTTTCCAATCCCCATTTTCATCAACAAAAGTTTTTGCTGATTGGATTGGTTCACTGGCTTCCTTTTTAAAGAGACTTACTTCGATTAAAACACCTTTTTCACTTTTACCAAAAATGTTAATTGGTTGATTTTGTTGAATAATCATCGAGTCAGTGAAATAAGAATTCATAACAAATGGATTTTTTGGTTCAACTCCTTCATCAGGAATTGGTGGGTCTTTAATACATCCAGCAAGACCAAGAATCAAAATTATTGTTACAATAATCAAAAAATATTTACGCATATAACTCACCTATATTGTTCCTTTTTAAAAATTATACCATATTTATTTAAAGTTAACAATGAAAAATAAAAGCTCAAGATTTACCTCTTGAGCATTCATTACTTTTGAAGCTACGTTATTGATAATTTCTTTCATCAATTTTTCTTTCTTTTCAATTTCTTGGAACAATTTAAATTGAGCACGGGCTCTAATTAAATTATGAAGTGGGTATTCGATTCTAAAATAACTATCACCATTGAGAAAATCGGTTAAAAAGCGGATTCCACATTCAAGTGTAATTACCTTCACACTGTTAACTAAATTATCAATTTCATCAGGGGTTAAGAAATCAATTGTCGTTTCTAAAAAGCCAACCGAAAAAGCCTGAAAATAATTTAAATCGATGGTCATCTTTGATAAATCTGGTTCATCTTCATAGGAACTAGCTGCACCAATTCTGATGGCATCACCAAAATCATATAAAACTGAGCCAGCCATAACTGTATCCAAATCGACCAGACAGACCGCTTCTTTAGTTTCAATGTCAAAGCGCACATTGTTTAATTTAGTATCATTATGAGAGACCCTTTTGGGAATCTTATTTTGCTTAATTTGATCTTCTAAAATTTTTGTTGTTTGATAATGCTTCAAAACAAACCTTGTTTCTGGTCTAACTAGTTCTGCTCTTTTCATAGGGTCTTCTTTTAACGCTTCCAAGAACTGTTCAAAACGATGTGGTGTATTATGAAAGTTGGGAATTGTGTCAGCCAATTTATCAACATCAAAATCGATTAAATCCTTCTGGAATTTACCTACAGCTTTTCCCACTTGATAAAATTGATTAATATCAGTTGCCTTATCAAAACATACTGTACCTTCGATATAATTATAACAACGATAATATTTCCCTTTTAAAAATAAATAATTTCTACCTGTTTTGGTTTTGATTATTTTTAGTGAGCGTTCATTGCCTTTATTACGTAAATGATTGGTAATCAGATCGATGTTATGCATGACTAGGTGTGGATTTTTAAAGACTGTTTTATTGATCTCTTGAATAATATATTTTTGTTTAGTTGTTGTAACTAAAAAGGTTTTATTAACTAATCCATTCCCATATGGCAGAACCGAAATCACTTCGCCATTTAAATCGTAATACTTAACTATGTAATAAATAAAAAAACCCCATTTCTATAACTTACTATTATATGGGCATATAACAGTAGTTATGACTCATACTTATTTATATGAGTCGAATGGGGTTTTTGCTACTAGATAACTGTCTTATTTATTGAGGTTCGTTGGTCCGCTGTTTATACGGTCTTTTGATGTATTAGTCCAGTTATTACTTGAGGAAGAACTTGATGATGCTTCTTTAAATCGATTTGAACCTCTACCTATCCGATCCCGCCCAGAAACTCGGGTATCGGCAGTTTCACCTTGCAGGTGGCCATATCTTTCTTGATAATCGACTGCGGTTCCAAATTCGACATCATCTTCAAGATCAATCTCGTTATTAAGCTTAACTTTACGTAAATTATTGACCATATCGTCAGCTCTCTTTTGCTTTTTTTGATAATCGCTTTTACCTCTTTTAGGAAATAATTTCATAAAAAACCTCCATTTTGAACAATATCGTTGGCACTAATATTGTTTACTTTTGTGAGTCTTTTATGATTTATTTAAGCAAGTAATCTTTTCCTTTCAAAGTCTCTGGTTCATAAATAGAGAGATTACGATAGTTTTGTTGTCTTAGAGCTTCATAAATACATATAGCAGCAACATTACTTATATTTAACGACCTAATATTATCATTGGTTGGTAATCTAATGCAATTTTCTAAATTTTGCTTTAAAATTTCTTTGGGAATTCCGGTTGATTCTTTACCAATGATGAAATAATAATTTTGATTAGGATCATTCAACACTAGTTCATGTGGTGTTTTTAAGCCATATCTAGTTAAAAAGTATTTTATTCCATGATTTTTGTTATTAAAATCATCCCAATTTTCATAGACAAAATAATGGGTATGTTTGACATAATTGACCGCAGCTCGCTTCAGATGAGCTTCATCAAATTTAAAACCTAAAGGTTTAATAAAATGTAAAACCGTATCTGTTCCGGCACAAGTACGCATAATGTTTCCGGCATTTTGAGGTATTTCCGGTTCGAATAATACAATGTTAATTGTTCCCATAGTCTTAATCACTTACTCCATTATATTTTTTAGTTATTATATCACTATTATACGAAACAATAAAGAAAAATGTTAACTTATGATTATCGTTGTCATTAAATATCATTTATGATAAAATACTTCCGGCGGTGATAAAAATGGAAACAAAGGAGCTAAAATTAAACTATAAAAACACGCTCTTTATAGGTTGTGCTTTTTTCTCCATCTTAATGATTTGGCAAGTTTATAATCACTATGCACCATTATTTTTAGGAGAATTATTAAAGAACACCTTAGAAAATGAAAAAGAAAGACTCTATATTATTGGTATAATAATGGCAGCCGATAACTTCTTTGCCTTATTTATGCTACCGATCTTCGGAAGTCTATCCGATCGTACTAAAACTCCAATTGGAAAGAGAATGCCTTATATTGTGGCAGGAATGTTCCTTGCATCAGTGTTATTCCCATTGATAGCGGTTATGTTCATTAGAGACTCTCTTGTTGGGGTAATTGTAATGATGGGTGTTATCTTGATTATCATGAACGTTTATCGTTCTCCAGCTGTGGCTTTAATGCCTGATTTAACCCCTAAACCATTAAGATCAAAAGCTAATGGAATTATCAATCTAACTGGTTATTTAGGTGCAATTCTAGCTGGTGGAATGGCAATGTTCATCAAAATTGATAATGCTTTAGTTGCTTTTATAATTGCTTCAGTTTTGATGCTTATCGCTATGATATTATTATTCTTTAACATTAATGAAAATAAACTATTAAAAGAAAATGAAGAAGCAATTAAACTAGGTGAAGAATTAAGTCAAAGTTTAGATAAGATTGAAGAAGATAAACCATTAAGTAAGTCTGATAAACGAAATTTCATAATTCTTATTCTTTCAGTATTTTTATGGTTTGTGTCTTTCAATGCTGTTGAAACCTTTATTAGTACTTATTGTAAAGAAATCTTACAAGACGAAAGATTCGGTGGTTTAGTTGTTATTGTGATGACTATCTCATCAATATTAACTTTTATTCCTTCAGGATTCCTTGCAAACCGAATTGGTCGTAAACGTTCAGTTATTATTGGATTAGTTTCAATTATTGTAGGCTTTATACTAGCCATCATTGCTTCTAAATTAATCATTAAGAGTGGACTAATAACCACAAACTCATTATTAATGGTACTAGCAATCGTCCTTTGTGGTATTGGCTGGGCTCTTGTTAATGTCAACTCTTATCCAATGCTAGTTGAACTATCATCTAGAAACACTATCGGAAAATACACTGGTTATTATTATACAAGTTCAATGGTAGCCCAAACCGTAACACCAATATTAATCGGTTTTATCATGTTTTTCCGAAAGGAAGGTCTTAATTTATTATTCTATTACTCATTAGTAATGATGATTATCGCCTTAACAGTTTTCGTTTTATTCAAAGAAAATAAAAAAGTCGTGCGTCAAATCCAAAAAGGTCTTGAAGCATTTGACGTAGATTAATAAACAAAAATGGAGAAAGTAACTTCTCCATTTTTTATTTTACCGCATAAATAATACCAATACAACCTGGTCCACAATGACTACCAATGACACAACCGGCATTTGTATGGTATAGGTTTTTAACGTTATTTATTGTTTTCACTTTGTTATAGACAAAATCATAGTTTTTATCATCTGGGCAAGTTATAAACAAGAAATCCTCATCAACAATTCCTTCTTCAAAATCTTTTCGATATACACTTATCATACGTTCTAAGCCTCGACGCATTGGACCGATTACTTTTTTTGCTTCCATTTTTCCGTTAACAACTTGAATTAGTGGTCTAACTCCTAACATCGTCCCAATAAAACGGGCTGTTCCTGAGCATCTTCCACCCATATGAAGATAATCTAAAGTTTCGACCACAAAGGAACAACGAATTTTAGGAGTAATCTTTTTCATTTCCTCAGCAATCTCTCGGGCGCTCATTCCTTTGTCTCGCATTTGACAAGCTTTTAGTAATAAAAGACCAATACCTGTTGATAAGTTTTCTGAATCAACTAAAAAGATCCGATCCTCTGGGAACTCTTTGGTTACCAAATTGACAATTTGATAGCTCCCACTTAATTGCGAGCCAATTCCTGAATAGACAATGTCATAACCTTCATTGATAAGCCTCTGAAAGAGATTATGATAGTCGGCTGGAGTGGCTGCTGAAGTTTTGGGAATCGACCCTACTTCTTCAACCTTTTTAAACAACTCTTGAGTAGTTATATCAACTCCATCTCGATAACTTCTGTCTTCAAAATTTACGTATAGAGGTAATACATAAATATTATATTTCTCAACTATTTCGTTTCCTAAATCACAAGTACTATCGGTTACAATGGCTACCTTGTTCATATTAACACTCCTATTCATATTTCGATGGAATCCATTTTTGTCCTAAGTTATGGAGTCGTTCAATTTCTTCAGCCATTACATCTCGGAATAAATGGCCGTAAACTACCGTATCAACTCCATTAATAAACGGTAATTCTGTCTTATCAAAAACATAGTCGATTGTGACAACTTTATATAATTTTTCTGGGTCTACTGGTTCCCCATTAACCGTTTTTTGATTACGATCAACATTATCACTATAAACTAACCCATTCTTACTGTCACGGAATACATCCATAAGTTGAGCACCAGTTAAATAAGTTGATTTGATTGAATTATCAAAAGGCATAATCTCAAACATTTTATTGATAGTTATTTCTTGATCATAGAAGATATTAAAGGCTGCTGCACGAATACCACCACTATTAATGATACCAAGATCAGCATCATAGACGTTTTTAAGTAAATCTGGAGCCCAATCCCATACTTTAGCTCTTGAGACTAATTCACCAGCAATACCAATTACTCGTTCAAAGATAGGGGCTGTCTCCACAATCTTTTCATCTAAATATTCTTTAATTTCTGGATCTTCTTCAACAAGGCTAGTGCCGTAAACTAAATTTACATTAGCATCGGTTACTGTCTTATTCTCAGGATCAATGGTGAGAATTATACGACCAATGTATTCACCACTGGAACCGGCTTGAACTACTGGAACTTGGCGGTTATTACTGCCGCGTATGAGTTGGTTCATAGTTCGGTGAGCATGTCCATTAATAATAGCATCTATTTGATAGTCTCCTTCAAGACCTGCAAGTTGAGCATTTAAGAATTCATCCATTTCATGAAGGTTAACAATTACAATATTAACCCCTTTATTAGCCCGTAAATCTTTAGTTATATCTTTAATAATGGGAAGGGAGTCAACAAGATCATAATCTTGAATCATTGGTGTTGCAATATCATCTTCTAAATCCTTACCAATGGCCCCAATAATACCAACTTTGAGATTACCTCTTTGGATAATAGTATAAGCATCTAAATAATCTACTCGTTCACCAGTAGATTTTTCAATTATATTTGCACCTAAAAAAGGGAAATTAGCTTCACCATTTTCTAAATTGCCATCGGTATAAGACTTAATAACATCAAGCCCCCAATCAAATTCATGATTTCCGATAGCCATAGCATCAAAACCAATATTGTTCATTAAATCAACAACATAACGTCCACGTTCAAGGTTTGATAATGCTGTACCTTGAAACATATCACCAGCTGAGAGGATAATTGTTTCATCAGGATTACTACGTTTTTGATCCTTTAAATACTTTCCAATCTTCGCAAACCCTGGTTGTTCACCAGAAGGTACTAAAGCTCCATGAAAATCATTTAAAGAATATATAGTTAACTTAGAAACCTTTTTTTCACTTTCTTCTTGTTCACATCCAATAAGAAAAAAAACTACGGTAAAAATTAATATTATTGATAGAAAAAACTTCATTCTGCTCATTTTTTACTCCTCTTTGATATTTTAAGATATATAAATTATATCATTTATGGCCAACTTTTACAAGAACAACGATTGTTATCTTTAAAACCCTTCTCAGAGCGTCTGAAAAATAAAAAAGGCTAGAACTCATCATCTAACCTCTATTATCCTAATTTTCTTCTACTACTTTTAATATAATTCGTCCTTTTACGCCAACTACTGTCGCATTATCAGGAATATTTTCTAAAACTATGGTATTTGCACCTATTTTTACATTATTGCCAATGGTAATATTTCCAAGCAAAGTTGCACCTGCTCCAATGACTACATTGTTTTTAACGGTTGGATGTCGTTTAACTCGATCTTTACCAGTCCCGCCAAGAGTAACATTGTGATAAATCGTTACATCATCACCAATGACTGAGGTCGCTCCAATAACAACACCACTGCCATGATCAATAAATAATCGCTTTCCGATTTTTGCGGCGTAATGTATTTCAATATTTAGAAATACTCTTACTAAATACATAATAATCATTGAGATAAAGGTTAACTTGATTTTATAAAAAAAGTGGGAAATCCGATACCAAAATAGTGCTTGAACGCCAGGATAGAATAAAATTATTTGTAAATAACTACGTGCAGCTGGATCCCGTTCTTTAACAGACTTCAAATACTTAAACATTTCTACACCTCCATTTAATTATTAATTTTAGTCTTTTGTTATATTTATATTTTTACTTGTATCTTTCGGTTACAAGTATTTTTCTAGGATATCTTTATTCTTTGAATGAAAACATAAATTATAAGTTTCAAAAGATTTTAACATAATAACACCCAGTAAGCAATTTATTTGCCCCTAAATAGAAAACACTCAAATGAATCATTTGAGTGTTTGTCTTAGTTATTTTTCTTTGGTAAATCCGTAAATTGAACCAACAACATTATTTACAAAACGTGATGGTAAGAATTTACTTAAGCCTACAAATATTTTGTATTTGAAGCCGATAGTTTTATATAGGGGAAGGCGCCTCTTCTGACTTACACGGTAAATAACCTTTCCAACATATGAACTAGGCATTCCGTTTTGTTCATCTTTTTCCATTACTTCTAGTGATTTTTCAATCCTTGTTCCATAATATTCTTCATTTTGAACATTTTTGCGTCGATTTTTGGTGAAGTCAGTTTTAACATCACCAGGCATAATATTCATAACCTGAATATTAAATGGTTTTACTTCAATCCTAATGGCTTCAGTTAGTTTATTAACAGCTGCCTTAGTTGCTGAATAAAATGCTTGAAAGGGAATTGATAGTTTTCCAGCAACCGAACTAATGTTAATAATCTTTCCATGACCTTGGGCCCTCATATAAGGGATGACGGCTTTCATTGCATTGAAGACGCCAAAAACATTAACATTAAAAATGTAATGAGCATCTTCAGTTGTGGTATTTTCCACAGAACCACTAATTCCCATTCCTGCATTATTGATCAAAATATCAATAGTTGGAACTTCTTCACTAATTTGTTTGAAAACTGCTTCAAGAGATTCAAAACTAGTTACATCTGCAGTAAGATATTTTATCCCCTCATCAGTTCCCACCCTGCGAGCAATCCCATATACTTGATACCCTTTTTCTTTAAAAACAGCAGCAGTTGCTCGTCCGATTCCGGAGGTAGCACCAGTGATTACGACTGTTTTCATTATTGATCTTCCTCGAAATCAGGTAATTCATGTAAGACTTTAGCAATGATGTCCATTGCTTTATCCATCAATTCTTTCGTATGGGTTGCTGTATAACTTGTTCTAATTAAACATTCATTTTGTGGAGTGGCAGGTGGAATAACCGGGTTAACATAAACACCATTTTCAAATAACACATTGCATGCGACCATTGTTCTAATTGGGGTGTATGTGTAAATTGGAATAATTGGGGTTTCTGACTCACGTATTTTAAGGCCTCTTTCTCTCAAACCTTTTCTTACATAATTAGAAATATCATGCAAGGCTTTAATTCGTTCTGGTTCACGTTTAATAATATTTAGAGCAGCAAGTGCAGCTGCAGTATTGGCTGGTGGAATAGCAGCACAGAAAATGTACGGACGAGAGTTGTGACGAATATAATCAACAACATCTCTACTTGCGACAACATATCCACCTAAACTAGCAAGTGATTTTGAGAATGTACCCATTATAATATCTACTTCATCTTCTAAACCAAAGTGCTCAGCAGTTCCTCGTCCTCTTGGACCTAATACACCAAATCCATGAGCATCGTCAACCATTACGCGAGCACCATATTTGCGCGCTAACCGACAGATTTCAGGAAGATTAGCGATATCGCCACCCATACTGAAAACACCATCAGTCACGATCAGTTTCCCTTTATTAGGATCGGCTTTGGCTAGTAATCTTTCCAAGTCTTCCATATCAGCGTGATTATAGCGAACCATTTGAGCATAACTTAAACGGCATCCATCGTAAATACTAGCATGATTTTCTTTATCAGAAAAAATAATATCATTTCTTCCAGCAATAGCGGAAATAATTCCAAGGTTTGTTTGAAAACCAGTACTGAAAATGGTACAATCTTCTTTATTCAAAAACTCAGCTAGTTCTCTTTCAAGTTCTTTGTGCATACTTAAAGTTCCATTCAAGAAGCGAGAACCAGATACACCTGTTCCGTATTGTTCAACAGCTTTCTTTGATGCTTCAATAACTTCTGGATGTGAAGTTAATCCTAGGTAGTTATTAGAACCTATCATTATTTTTTCGTGACCTTCCATATTTACAACAATGTCTTGCCTACTGGTAAGTTCATGAAAGTAAGGGTAATAACCTCCTTCACGAGCTTTTTTGGCGGCTTCGTAATCAAAACATTTCTTAAATATGTCCATATTAATCATCTCCTAATTTTTTAATACATTAATTATATTACATTTTTATATTTAATTCAACCTATTTTATATAAGTAGCACTATATCGACGTTAATCGACATAATATAGTACGCATTTTATGAAAAAAAAGCACGCCTATTAAGACGTGCATTATTTACAAAATAGTACACCTTTCGGTGCCATAGTCGAACCCCTAATTAATCGACTCGTTATCAACATTCGCGAGGGAGTATTTAGCGTAGTTGTGAAATAGCGAAACCGTATACATAAAAAACATCACTTTTTTAGGTGATGTTTTATAATTTAATTATTTTTGACTTGTTTACATCTACCGTCTTTCCCTTAAACTTCAGAAAAACGACTCCGTAGTCTTGGTTGGTTGCAGTTGTCTTGCCATCCATATAAGTCATCTCTTGGCAAGCGCACCCGCTTTCTATCGCCCACTTACCGGCATGAAAACACATACTTTGATGATGGTTGTGCCCTGTCACTAGTGTATGAAAATTCCCGCCTCTGCTGATAAAATGATCGACCGCCGATGCCGCAAGTTTGGTAACTTGTTTATAGTAATTAATCGGATGGCAGACGATAACTCCTTTATAATTAATAAACCAATCATCTATCACAATTAAATCTTTATCTCCCATTAGCCTTGTAACTCCGTTGTTAGAGTAAATTGTCATCCCATCTCTTAACATATGTAGGATATTTGGATTAATGAACTTGTATAGTTTTTTGTCGTGCATTTTGGAGATGTACCTTTCCCATCGCGTTTCGTGATTACCTTTAATCACAATGATTCTGACCCTATCCCCTACTATTTCTCTTACGAGATTGAAAAACTTTATTCCTTCCTCAATTTCATATTCAATAGTAATATCATCTAGATCAGGGAACGATGAGATTGGTGCCCTATCGAATATTCGTTGCTCTTTTCTTTTGTTTGTAGGGACAAGTCGAGAAGTGATATTTAACTTGTACCCCCTATTTTTCAACTCCTGTTCTACCCATTCTTTATATCCTTCACCACCGTTATTGGCCTCAAACCTAGCCGCCTGAACTTTATGTTTTAATATTAAATCTACTATACGAGGTCTTGTAACATACTTATCACCCATGTCAAACACAACATCGACAATATAAGTCTCGTCCTCATAGTCATAGGCGACCGGTGCCGCTACATAGTCACCGCCGCCCCACGCAGGGTCACACGCTAGATAGATACGATCAGGTTCTCCCCCAGGTAACACTCCATTGTAATATCGCATCTCTTCCGGAGTAAATAAAGCTCCGTCTCGCTCGATAGGCTCTCCCATATATTGAGCAAACCACGATGCCATATCATTATTACGTTCAAACGACGCGCGACGCCGAACGTAATAATCCGTGGAAAATCCTACACCATAGTCATAATCGAAATTACTCTTATCATTTTCATCTAATGCCGGTAGGTTAATAATAGAATATCTAACATCTTTATATGTCTCGTCATTTTGTAACAACTCCATCCGAATACCCGCGGGATCGATAAGTGACCATCGCGTCCCCATCCAAATAAATTTTGTTCGTTCTTTACCTCGTGGGATTAAATTATTATCGACTTTCGACCACGCAGCTAGTAGTCGGTCTTTGTTTAGTGCCTCTTCTATACCACTAATCAAGTCGTCCGCAGTTAGTACACCATTACAGTCACAGGCCCCATTTAATGTTCCATAAAGTGAACGACAAGTCAGTGATGGGTATCTCTTTCGTCTATCGATGTTGATGGTCCCATCTTTAGCGTTTGTGCTGACTATTTTACTATTGGGAAAAACCTCGTGCCACCGATAAGTATGATTATCTTCTATTATTTCAATAACCCCTCTATAAAAAGCGCTAGTAACAGTATCACTAAAAGACGAATAAAGATTGGACGCCTCCGAATCTCTTCCCACTATCCATGTATTGAATAACATACTAAGAGTGGTCTTTCCCACTCGTGGTGGCATTGAAATAAATAGTTCGTCTAATTTGTCGTCCACTAAATCTTGTAGTTTATCAACCACCTTCTTTAATATTTTGCGTCTAGGTAAATAAAACTTCTTCTCAGGTTTTCTACCACTCTCTAAGTACTGTAGATAAGAATCAAAAATATGTGGTGATTCGAGTAGTAACGTTTTGTTTGACAGTTGAACAAGTTCTCTAATATTAGGGTTTCCTACTAGAATCTGTAATTGGCATTCCTTTCGCAATTTAGCACTTAGTTCGCATGCAAGTTTTATATTATCCTCTAATACATACCTGATAAGCGCAAAACAGTCATTGTACAAGTGTATATTGTTAGGTGTTTTTTTTATTTCCTCAAATATTTTGTATATTAGTTTTTCGTTATCCATATTTCCCTCCCTAAAAAACAAAAAAGAGCTAAGGTTTCTTTAGCTCTCATTAGCTGTATCCTAATATCCGATTATATTAGTCATCTTCTATAATATCAATTGACTCAAACATCTCAATATCATCAGACGAAATATCCAACATCGATGATTCGTTTTTTGATGGTTGAGGAATGTCTAAGTACTTAATAAGTTCTTTGAATTCCTTGCTCCCTCTCCTAACATCTTTTACTTCTCGAGTGAAATCAGTATACTCTATCAGGAATGTATAAACTTGCTTCCCTGAACTCAATGCGGCCGCTGTTCCGAACAAATACTCCCTAATCATACTACCAGTAGCACTCCTTCTTGTCTCGGTGTTTAGTAATACAACCCTCCGAATTACTTTCTTCAGCGTAGGTAGTTCATCTACTATTTTTAACTTAGGTTTAAATAAAGAAGTTAGCACAATGTATATTGGTTTGTCTGACACAGTTAATTGTAAGGGTGTGGTTTTACCATTGATATTGAGGATTTGTAAGGTATGTTCTCCAACAGGTATATGTATTCCTTTTGTCTCCTGACTTTTCATGGTGCCAATAATTTCACCGTTTAATAGTATCTTATGTTTTCCTATGTGCAAAGCTTTAGCATATATAAAAACATTATTTTTTTTAACTACGCTCTTTGACATAACCGATACCACTTACTTCTAGATATACCAAGTTTTAAAATTGCTTCCCTCACAGACAATTCTCCTTCCTGTGTCTTTTTAAATACTCGCTCGAAATTCGGTACTTCAATTTCAGGTCTTCCATCTTTGAAACCCGGTTTTGTTCTCGCTATCGCCTTCCCGTTCTGAGTACGCTCTGCGATAATATCACGCTCAAACTCAGCAATAGCGAGCAGGGTAGTAACAATAAGTTTTCCCATCGGAGTATCCTCAATTAACCCCATATTAAGAATGTGAATGTTTACACCCTTTTTTCTTAGATCATCAATATATTCCAATCCCTCTTTAGTAGTTCTACAGAAACGATCTAACTTTGTAACTACTATTGTATCATCTTTTTTACATTTTGACAATAATTCATTAAACAAAGGTCTCTCTTTCGCACCGCTACATACTTCAACAATAATTTCACAATCAGGATACCTCGATAAAATAGCCTTTGTTTGTTCTTCTATACTATTACCTTGTTTTTGACCTACTGTTGAAATCCTAACGTAACCGTATTTCACTCTTTATCACTCCTAGTGACTACAATTTGATCTTTCCCTCTAACTCCCTGTGTACGTTTCTGTACGATTACTTCATAACCTATTACATCTAACATTTGTATAGCACTGTTGAAAGTCATATTTTTAGTCATCAAACGCGCAGAGACGCTATTAGGTCTAGTCTTCCCAATTGCCAATGCCATGCGTTTTTGAGTAAATTTCTCATCCTTCATCAATTTTAGAATAATTTCATTAATAACCATAGATTTCCTCCTTTGACACTATTATATTAAATATAATTAGTATTGTTAAGGAATTTATACTAAATATAATTCACTTTTCGTCTTCTTTATTTTAGGAGTATTTTTACACCTCACCCCTCACCCCGAAACACCCACGAAATCCCCCCGCGGGGTCAATGTGTCAAAAGTTAAAACTTATGACACAAAATAAAATACTAAATAAAATTAGTAAAAAGTTAATAAAAGTGTTGACAATATGGACTTGATGACGTTTTAAATAACGACACCCCGACAGTAGACTTTGAATTATCTACTGAAGAAAAAGAACAATTAAACATTTATCATAATTTGAACGAAGATAAACGAAAGAAAATAATGTCATACATAATTAAGATCTCATTAGACGATTAGGAGGGACAAAATGAGAGTTGCTATCTATGCTAGATACAGTTCAGACAAACAGAACGAAAATACGATTGAGGCCCAACAGCGGATATGTCGAGAGTATTGCAAGAGACATAACTATGAAATTGTAGCTTATTATACGGATAGGGCACTAACTGCTAGTAAAAATGTGGAAAAGATATTAGAATTCCAAAGAATGATAAAAGACAGCGAGAAAAAGAAGTTTGACGCTGTCTTAGTTTTTAAATTGGAACGTTTTGCTCGCAATCGGTACGATAGTGCTGTCTACAAGGCGCGTCTTAAAAAAATGGAGTTCGTGTAATATCTGCAACTGAAAATATTTCTGGAGATAAAGAAAGTATAATTTTAGAATCTGTATTAGAGGGGATGGCTGAATATTTTTCAGTAGACCTATCAGAAAAAGTTAGGGCTGGTGTGTATCAAACGGCTCTCAAAGGGAAAACAATAGGCGGGCAAACTCCGTTAGGATATAAAATTGTAAACGATAAACTAGAGATTGATCCTATTACTGCTCCTATTGTTAGAGAGGCATTTGAAAGATACGCTAAAGGAGAAACTGTCGCAAGCATTTGTGAAGATTTCAATAGACGAGGATTTCGGAGTAAACGTGGTGCTAAATTCAATAAAAATAGTTTTCATCACATGTTCAAAAACAAAAAATATATAGGTGTTTTCACATACTCCGATATCGTTAGAAAGGACGTTGTTCCACCGATTGTAAGTCAGGAGGTTTTTAATAAGGTGCAATCAAAATTGAACAAGAGAAAAGCAGCACCCGCCAGTGGTAATACAAAGGTGGATTATCGTTTAACATTCAAACTTGTATGAGGTGAGTGCGGTGGGTATATGACTGGTACAAGTGGTACTAGCAAACAAGGCAAATCATATTATTACTATGAATGTCCTAACAATAGAAAAAAACAGACTTGTAATAAAAAGCCTGTTAGAAAAGATTTAATAGAAGACATCGTTATTAAAGAAACCATGAAGCTACTTACCCCTACTCTAATCGATGATTTAGCCGATATGGCTATGAGGGAAGTAGAAAGAGAAAACAACAACAACACTCTCATAAATGCGTTAAAAGCAGAAATTGATCATATTGATAAATCGCTAAATAACTTAATAAGAGTTTTGGAAACCATACCTGATTCTACTACTACTCTTAATAGATTACGTGAACTAGAGAAAACAAAAAAAGTCACACAAAGGCGACTTGCAGAAGAACAATCAAATATCATCAAACTAGATAGAGATATGATCATTTTTTGGTTAACTAAGTTTTTAGATGGTGATATTGATAGTCCTCGTTTTCAAAAGAATTTACTATCCCTACTAGTTAATACAGTTACAGTAAAAGATAGCACTGACGGTCCTGAGGACTTTGACCTAGCTATAACTTATAACCTTACAAGTGAAAAAAACCCCTAACTAAGGGGTTCGACTTTTCATGGAATGGTACACCTTTAGGGACTCGAACCCTAGACCCATTGATTAAGAGTCAATTGCTCTACCATCTGAGCTAAAGGTGCATCAAAATATTACCTTAGTATTATATACTATTTTTCAATAAAAAGCAATCTTTTTACTAAAAATATTTTGATAATTTTTAATTAAATTATGTAAACCATTATAATCAAAATTAACTAAACCAATGTGAAAAGTCTTTAATTGTCATTTTCTTATTTAATTGTTTGACAAAAATTACTAACAAAGATTACAATTATTAAAATCGCTTGAATATCGAGGTGTTTTATGGAAGTTTTAAGAAGAAAATATGGTTTATGGACAGCCACGGCCGTGGTCGTAGGAACAGTAATCGGATCTGGTCTATTTTTCAAGGCCGATGACGTAATGCGCAATACCAATGGTTCTCTGGTAAAATCATTAATTGCTTGGCTAATTGGTGGATTGATAATGGTTGTAACTGCCTACTGCTTCTCTTTAATGGCCAGTCGGGTTTCCAAGGTCAATGGTGTTGTTGACTATGTTGAATTAACAAGTAATAAAACCATTGGTTATAGTTTAGGATGGTATTTTGCGACGGTGTATTATCCAATTCTTGTCGCCATTTTGGGCTTTGTTTCAACTACTTTCTTTTGTACATTGATTCAAATTCCAATTGCAAATGAAAATGGAATCATGTGGTATGTGTGGTTGATAGCCTTTGCTCTAATTGTTCTTTCCTTCATAATGAATATCTTTGGACCAAGGATTGCGGGTAAATTTCAAGTCTCGACCACAATAATGAAATTACTACCTATTTTCTTTATTGCCATAGTTGGAACCATAATCGGGATTTTTACCGGTGGTACCAAAGCAGGATTTACTATTCCAGCAATTCCAACCAAT
Source organism: Acholeplasmataceae bacterium (assembly GCA_012838945.1). GTDB lineage: Bacteria > Bacillota_I > Bacilli_A > ML615J-28 > CAG-313 > DUOG01. The sequence goes on from DUOG01000008.1 coordinate 49,135, forward strand.
ACAATTGGCATTAATAATAGTTTTGGTCTAGCAGTATTAGCTACTGCATTTGCCTATGAAGGTTGGGTTATTGCAACTTCCATTAATGCTGAATTAAAGAATTCTCGTGTTACTTTACCAAAAGCATTGATTATTGGTACTTTAATTGTCATTTCTGCTTACTTGCTTTACTATATTGGACTTTCAAGTGTTATATCTAATCAAAATGTTATTGAATATGGTGACAATGCCCCAATTTTTGCGATTGGAGAAATTTTAGGCATCAATTCACTTCTATCAAATATTGGTGCTACCACCTTTAACTTCTTCATTGTTGTTTCTTGTTTAGGAACACTAAATGGCCTAACACTCGGCTGTTGTCGCGGGGTATATGCTTTAGCCATTAGAAACCGTGGTCCTAAACCAAAACACTTTAGTAAATTATCCGAAAAATCTAATACATCAATTTCCTCTGGACTTTTTGGATTTTTCTTTACCGTCTTCTATTTATGTTTATGGTATCTAGCAATTCAAAAAGGTGTTCTTCCAGGGAATATGGATGAGCTCGCTATCGCCTTTACCTATTCAAGTTATCTATTTGTCTTTATCTGGATGATGAAAAATTTGAAAGGCTCCAATGTATTTCAAAGATATGTCTTCCCAATTCTAGCAATTTGTGGTTCAAGTTTCCTAGTGTTAAGTGCCGTTGGGGTTGTAACCTTAATTGAAACCGGTGACTTTACTACTATCTTAAATTTCTTAAAATTTATTGCTATTATCTTACCAATCTTTATTGTAGGATTGTTCTTTAGAAAAGTACAAGGTGATGACATATTATCAACAATTGAATTTGAAGAAGTATTTGATGTATAAAAATAAAACTACGTCCTATCGGGAACGTAGTTTTTTTCTTGACGATGGTCTATCTTGAACCTTCTTTTTTCTTTTTAAAGGAACTTCCTTTTTACGATCTTTACCTTTATTAGTTTCACCAGTCGGAATTGAAACCTCAAGTGAAACTCTTCGCTTTTTGAAAGTAAAATTGTTAAATACTTTTAACGCTTCTTCTACCCGATTTCTTGGCAACTCTAAGAAAGAGAATGTATTTAATACTTCAATACCTCGAACCTTTGATGGTTCTATTTTTAATTTACTAGCAAACATATTTTTAAGTTCGCTTCTTGATAAATTATCTTTTTTACCAAGATTAATAAAGAATCGAACATAATCTTTTGGGGTTCTTCGATCTCGAGTTACTCCAAAATCCTCTGATAAATCTTTTCCTTCATCTTTATTTTCTGGGTCATTTTGAATTGAATCCATCAATAATGCAGCTGCAAACTGAATTGGGGTTAATGCAAAATTTTCTTCTGCGATAGCTGTTTCTAAAAAGCCAATATATTTAGTTAAATCACTAACATAGATTAACTCTCTAATTTCATCTAAACGGTTAGTAATTTTCTTAATTTCGGCCATTTCATAAGTAGGTGCCAAAGCTCTTTCAATTGGAGTTTTTAACGCTTTTTCAAATTGTCTTAACTTGCTTAGATCTCTACGGACAATAAAGCTATATGCAGCACCAGTTCGACCGGCACGGGCAGTTCTACCAATTCGGTGAACGTAATATTCTTGGTCTTCCGGAAAATCGTAATTGACGATAACATCAATGCCTTCGATATCGAGGCCACGAGCAGCCACATCCGTCGCAATTAAAATTCTGGTTATTCCTTTTCGGAATTTTTCCATTACTTGATCGCGTCCAGCTTGTTTTAAATCACCATGTAAAGCCTCAACTTGATAACCTCTAGCTGAAAGTGATAGACTTAACTCATCAACCTTTTTCTTAGTATTACAGAAAACTAACGCTTGTTTGAAGTTATATGTGTCGATAATCCGACATAATGCATCTTCTTTATTTTCTTCCTTTAATTCGATATAGTATTGTTTAATATTAGGGATAGCTGATTCTTGATAAGTTGTTTTAATTTGAACAGCATCCTTTTGATATTGATCAGATATTTCTAATATCGGTTTAGGAAGGGTAGCTGAGAATAGAAGGGTTTGTCGTTCACTACTTGAATCTTTTAGAATTGTATCCAAGTCTTCTCTAAATCCCATATTAAGCATTTCGTCAGCTTCATCAAGGATTAATAAGCGAATGTTGCTTAAGTCTAAAGTCTTACGACGCATATGGTCCATAATACGACCTGGGGTACCAACAATAATCTGTGGTTTCTTTTTTAATGCTCTAATTTGAATATCAATATTTTGACCACCATAAACGGTTAGAGTACGTACACCTTCAGTAAACTGACTTGTTTTTCTAATTTCTTTTGTAACTTGTAATGCTAACTCACGGGTTGGACATAAAACTAATACTTGAACATTATCACTGCTTGTATCAACTATATTAATTGCTCCTACTGAAAAACAACATGTTTTTCCGGTTCCCGTCGGTGCCTGAGCAATTACGTCCTTACCTTCAATAATTACAGGTAATGATGCTTCTTGAATGGGAGTCATTTCTTCATATCCCATTGCCTCTAAAGCACGTTTGATTTCTGATTGAATTTTTAAATCTTTAAATTGAATTTTTTCCATTTTTACTCCTAAGATGTTTTTTTATTATTATTACACAAAACATACTTGTATATTATACCATAAACCAAAAAATTTACTTTAATTAAAGCAATAAATAAAAAAGCAAACAGAAATAATTCTATTTGCTTTTATTTTCAATTATTATTTTCGATTTTTTAATACGATAAAGGCGAGTCCTAGTGAAGCACTAAAACCAAGGAAATAGTTGACTAAATCAGCTGTTCCAAGTTTGCATCCGCCTTTATCTCCAGGTTCTTCTATAACTTCAACTGTTACTGTTTCATTTATTATTTCAGTTGAAGGAACTGATGATCTCAAGTTGTAGTGAATAGTCAGAGTAAATTCTTCATATTCCTTACCAAAATCAGCTTTGGTAAAGGTTACACTCTTTTCATCAACATCAATAAACTTAAGGCCATCTTCATATTCAATCGCAAGTAGGTCAATTGCACCGTCTGGATCTTTGACATCATATTTGAAATGATATTCATTTCCCTTAAGAGTTACTTCAAATTGATCAATTACCGGCTTGCGTTTTCCGGTCTTAATTGTTTGAGTTTTTGCATTAACGGTATAAGTTAAGCCGTCTCGTTCCATTTCATAATTATAATCAACATTGTAAGTAGTATTAGGATCTAGGTTATCAAAAGTAACTTGTCGGTCTACCATAGTTTTTGTTTCACCATTAAGAGTAACAACAACTTTTTTAATGTCATAACCTTTAACTAAACTTGGGTAAGAGAATTTTGCTTCAGTATCACTTACGCTCTCGTGAGTTAAAAATAATTCTGGAGCAACAACCAAAATTGCATTAGAGTCTCTTCTTTCGCCACCGTCTGAAGGAGAATTCATAATTCTAAATCCACCTTTGCCGTCACGAATTATCATAGTGGTAGAGCCGCCACCATCAAGGTTGTAAGCTTCAACACAATCGTAGTATTTCATAACCGCTGCCATTTCACCATAGATAACACCATGCATATCTTTTGTTGCTTGGCGACCATCAACAGTAACTAAAACAACAGTACCATCTTCTTTTTTACCAACAATAGTGCGCGGATGACGATCAAGATTGGTTGATACAACTTCTTCACCATCTTTAAGCATTTGATAACCAGCACCAGTTATACTAGTACAATCAGCATAATCGCCAATAACATCGCGTTGAACCCTGATTTTTACACCTTGAGCAAGTTTTTCATTTGCTTCTTCATTATTAGAAATGATTCCAAACTGACCCATTCTCAATTCTTTTTCAACGTCGGTTTCATTAATTTCACCAATACCATAGAAATTATTAGCATCCGTTGGTAAAGCTTTAATTGCATTTCCAACAATATACTCACGTCCTTCAGTTGCAGGTAAAACCGAAGGTGTTACGATCCAAGATACTTTTCCACTATCATCTTCTACTCGTTTTTGAGTAGCAAAATAAACACTAATTTCATTATCGGCTGGCACAGTATTTGTTTTAGCAACATCATATGTTGCAATAATGTGTTCAAACTCATCATATATAGCTAATTTAAAGCCTGAAGTTTCAAATTTTTTACCACCAATTAAAGAATTTGTCGTACCATCGTTAGTAAAACCAACAGTAGATCCACTTGGAATTGAACGAACAAGTTCCCCATCTTGAAGCATTGCTCCACTAGTTTGTTGTGGTAAGTCTTGATTACTATTAATATCAAAGAAGTCAGCATTAACTGCTGCTAGTACAACCCATCCTGGATTATTAGCTTCGAAGTCTTTAGCAAAATCAGTTACTGTTTTTCGAATCCATCCTGAACTTGAATGTGAACCCCAAACAACTATTTTCGTTGAAAGATCAGTTGGTACTTCAAGTACATTAACTTGTTGTGGATAAGATACAGTTGGATTAACTTGAGTTGACTTAGTAAGACCTCGATCTGTTCTTTGCATTACCCCATAAAACAAATCATTTTCTTCCACATTTTCCACTACTTCATATCTTGCGGTTGTAGTTTCAACAAAATTAGTAGCACTAACACTACCAATGCTTAAAACTAAACCAAGACATAATATTAATAATAAACTTAAAATTCTAGATTTTTTCATAACATTTCGCTCCTTTCACGTCATTGTTAATTATACCATATAAAACGTTTTAATTAAATTACTTTATTAAAAATTATTGTTCTTTTCAATAAGTAAATTAACGGTGGGACTAATGCTAGTTGTACAATAATTCCTGGAAGCGTAAAAAGAATTACTGAATTATAGAAAATCGTTAAGCTATAAAATTGTCCTTGTACTCCTTGATAAAGAGCCATTCCAGCCCAATAAACAATTCTCCCACCGATCATCGCCATAATCAAAGCGAGATAAATATGCAATATTTCATATTTATCTACTCTCTTTTTGATGTCATATAAAAACCCTGAAAGAGCTCCATAGGTTCCCAGTTCTGCTGCCATTAAGATTCCTATTGGAAAGATGGCTGGCATACCGGTAAATGCTGAAGATAAGAGCGGTGTCACAACACCAATTATAAGTCCATACTTCCATCCTAAGATAAACCCACCAATTAATACTGGCAGATGCATTGGAGAGTAGGGAATCCCTAATCCAACTAAATGAAATATTTGAGGTAATAATACACCTAAGGCCATAAAGACAGCTGTTAATACAATATTTCTCGTTTCATTACGCATAATCATACTCCATTCTAAAAAGTCATTTGTCTTTGATTATATTATATTGAATTGCTGATATCAAATAAAGTAATAAGTAAATTCTTCGCATAATTCGGCCACTGATATCTAATATTTGATAAAATATAACTTGAGGTGTAATAATGAACATATCAGATATTGAAACAATCATCAAAGATGTCTATAAAAATAAAGAAATAACTATCATTGTCATTGATGGTCCTAGTGGAAGTGGCAAGACAACTCTCGCAAAAAAACTATCAGAAAACACTGATGCTACCGTCTTTTCTATTGATGACTATTTCCTACCAAAAGACAAAAAAACTCCTGAAAGATTGAGTACTCCAGGAGGTAATGTTGACTATGAGCGATTCAAATCAGAGATAATTGATCATCTAGTTGTCGGTAAAACTATTACTTATCAACGCTATGATTGTCATCAAGAAATCTATCACCCCATTGAAACAACTATTAAACCTTTAGTTATTATTGAAGGGGTTTATAGTGCTCACCCTTACTTCAATAAATATTATGACCTTCTTATATATCTTGATATCAACTTTGAAAAACAACAAGAAAGAATAAAAAAGAGGAATGGAACCAAGGGTTTAAAACGGTTCATCCATGAATGGATTCCTCTTGAAAATCAATACTTTAATTATTATCAAATTAAAGAAAAAGCTAATCTAGTCATTCCTATTGACTAGGTTTTTTCTTTGAAGAGAGTAGCGACATCCACAATAATCTTGACGATACAAATCAAATTTTTTGGATAAAACGATTGATTGTTTATATCCTTCATTCTTTTTGAAATCAGACAATAAAAATCTTTGACCTGTATTCCTTTCAATAATCTCGCCAATCTCATTTATTTTATATGCATTTTTATACGGGCTAACCGATAGGGTTGTTCCAAAATAATCAAATCCCATCTTTTCTGCTAAAGCGGCTGTTTTCTTTAACCTTAATTCATAACACTTGAAGCAGCGCTCGCTACCTTCATTTAAATGTTCATATCCTTTTATTGCTTCATTATATAGTTCTATTTCATATTCGCCTTCAACCAAATTGATTGGATATTTGGGCTCTAATAAACTGATAAGACGTTTTTGTTCCTCGAGTCGTTTGATGAATTCTTGATGCGGAAAAATATTAGGATTATAGAAATAGATTGTGATCTTAAAATGACTTGATAAATATTCTAAAACATAACTGCTACATGGTGCACAACAACTGTGCAATAGTAACGTTGGAACTTCACCCCGATTATCCAGTTCTAACAATAATTCTTCTAATTCTTTTTGATAATTTTTATTCATAACCATCCTTCTTCTATCTTTTTCTCCATTTTTATTTTTAAACATTATAACATTTAATGATTATTTTGTCTTGTTTTTAAACAAATCGGTTGACATCCCCCATGTTTTAAACTAAACTATAGGTAAAGGGGTAAGATATATGAAAAAGAGAATTTTCGCATATTTGTATGACCCATTATTTGATGATCCGATCATCTATGATTTTACAAAAATTGATGTTGTAAATTATTCATTTGGAAAAATCGAAGATGGAAAAGTGACCATTAAGCACTTGAAAAACTTAGATAGAGTCTTCTCTGTTAAACATGATGAATTAAAGATTGTATTATCAATTGGTGGCTGGGGTGCTGATGGCTTTAGTGAAGGCGTCAAAACCCGAGAAAATCGCACAATTTTGATTGATTCAATACTTGATTTGATTAATCAATATCACTTTGATGGCGTTGACCTTGATTGGGAATATCCTACTTCCAGTGTCGGAGGCATTACTTCTTCTCCTGATGACAAAGAGAATTTTACTTTCTTTTTAAGCGAACTTAGAAAGGCTATGGATGAAGTTAACCCTGAACTTATATTGACGATTGCTGTGGGAGCAGGAGGAAAAATTCCAAACTATATCGAAGTAGAAAAATTAAGTTCAATTATTGATTATCTCCATATTATGACCTATGATATGATGAATCTAGAAAAGAACTTCACTGATCACCACACCAATCTTTATGGTTCCGTATACAAGTGTGATATTAGTGCCAATCTTGCGGTTAATACCTATCACCAGTTAGGAATGCCGATCGAAAAAATCGTTATCGGCGCGGCTTTTTATGGCCATTATGCAACTACTGCTCCAAGTGAAACCAATGGAATAGGATTGCCTTGTTTGACACCACTGACACAAGCGATGTCTTATACTGAAATAAAAACAAAATATTTAAATAATCCTAATTTTAAACACTATTTTGATGAAGAAGCTAAAGCATCATGGCTTTTTGATGGTACAACCTTTATCTCTTATGATGATGAAACTTCAATCTTCTTTAAATGTTTATACATAAAGAGTCGAAATTTAGCCGGAATAATGTTCTGGCAACTAACAGGCGATAAAACTGGTACTCTCTTAGATACCATTTATACTAACTTAAAAGCATAAGAACAGCTATATTTAGCTGTTCTTTTTTTACTGATTTAATAATTCTTCAAAAATCAATACTGCATTATCTTGATAAATTTTGATATATTTTAAATTAGTTGAATCCTTGAGGCGCAAACGATAGCATATTCTTTCTTTAGAACCGGTATCATCATAATCTAAATATATTACTTCTTTGCTATTCAAATAGGATCTAATAATTCCATTAATATGATTATCATCGGTATTTAAGTTGAAGCCAACAATTATTAACCGATCTGATTCCTGAAGAAACTTAAGCATCTTAGCAAACTCATTTATCTGCCGTTCTTCAACTATTGGTTTTATTCCACTCTGAATAAATATATAAGGGAAATAGAGTTCATTTGGTAACTTTTCTTCAAAAATATCATAGACTTTCATCTCATAAGGAGACTCAAACCATCCAATTTTACCATGTACATAGGCGATGTTCTCCTTTGATACTCCAGCTAACTCTTCACAAAGAGGAGTATAGTTGGATGTAATTATCTTGATATCTTTTTCTTGATGATTTGCGAGGATTGAATAATACCTTCTTTGTTTTTTTAGTTCTTCACTTACTTTTGCATCTTCTTTCAGCTTTTCATCTTCATCTTTTTTTATCTTACAAAACTCTAAAATTTCGGTATGAATATGTTTAGGGTTTTTTAGGATATATAAATAGTCTTCTTTAGTTA
>DUOG01000076.1 GCA_012838945.1 Acholeplasmataceae bacterium
ATGGAGGATATTTATAAAGAAGTTTATTTCGATCAGTATTGTAAGAACTGTATATATGAAAAGACGGCTGAGAAAGACGAACCTTGTTATGAGTGTTTGAATAATCCAGTAAATCTATATTCTCACAAACCTGTTAATTTTGAAAAGAAATAATTGGAATGTTTGAAAGGAGGAAAAAAAAATAATGAGTTATCTGTACGATCAATATTTAACTAATCATAAGTCTAATGTTAAAAAAGGGTTTGATTGGATTAGAGATAATATTCCAGATTTAATAAAACCGGAGTTTGACTTAGAGCATCAGATATGTTTTGCTCATGACCAATCAAAAACAAAACAAGACGAATACGATGCTTATGATGCATATTTCTATGGGGGTAATAAATCCTACTCTGTTGTTCAAGATTTTAACAAAGCTTGGCTTCTCCATATTCATCGTAATCCACATCATTGGCAATATTGGATTCTTATCAACGATAATCCCGAAGAGGGAGAAATTCTTATAGAGATGCCTTACAACTATATTCTCGAAATGATTTGTGACTGGTGGGCTTTCAGCTGGGCGAAAGGTAATTTGAATGATATTTTTGCATGGTATGAAGAACGTAAAAACTATATTAAGCTTCATCCAAATTCTCGTAAAACACTCGAGCACATACTTAACCAAATAAAAATTAAATTGGAGGAAAAGAACCATGATACTAATTGAAAAAACAAATGTTATGGGTTTTGAACAAGCTATTCGTGCTATAAGAAACCCGATGAATAGTTCCGATAGTGGAATTTGTAAAGGCGGCGATGACGGTATTGGTTGCGTCAACTGTGCCGCAAACCCTTGTAGTCATGGTTATGATCACTCTTTCCAAATTGGTAAGAACGATTATTATCTGATGATGAAACTTATTAAGAGTGGTCCGGTTCATGCTGAGTTCCGCAGAATGATTACTGTCTACGTTGATATTACAGCACCCCTGTACTGGTGGAAAGAGTTTGACACCTTTAACGCCACCTACAAAGTGGATACAGTAGCCTATTCCTGCTCTACTATGCACAAGATTCATGATAAGAAATTTGAGATGTCTGATTTTAGTACCGACCGCTTGCTTCCTTCGTCTTTTAAATGTCTCGGTTTTACTGTTAAGACTTTAAACGATTATAGAGATTTATATTTGGAGTGTGAAGGTCACAATAAAAAAGACTACTGGTGGCAGATGATTCAACTTCTCCCCTCTTCCTACAACCAGAAGAGAACAATTATGTTGAACTACGAGGTTTTAGCTGGAATTTATGAACATCGTAAAAACCACGAGTTTGATGAATGGAAAGAGTTTTGTAAGTGGGTTGACCTTCTTCCTTGGAGTGCAATAATTACTTGTAACTCTATTAAGAAGGGCGAATTGAGTATGACTGAATCTTTTTTACATTCGCATTGATGTTGGGACTTCCGTTATTCTTTGCTAAGGATAATTGGATTACATAAGGAGGTCGTCACCATGAGAATCGCAGGAACACTCTCCTGTTCACTCGTAAACGGATACGGTGTACGATATGTTATATTCTGCCAGGGGTGTTTACATCACTGCGTTGGTTGTCAAAACCCGGAAACATGGGATTTTAACGGAGGTGAAGAAATCACTCCAGAAGAACTTGCCGAGGACATTAAAAAACATAAACATATCGACGGAGTCACTTTATCAGGGGGAGATCCATTCTATCAACAAGAGGAATGTGTCTCTCTCTTGAACCTTCTTCCCGAACATCTTGATATTTGGATTTATACAGGGTTTAAGTATGAGGAGATAAAAGACACCCAATTGGCTCAAATGGCTGATTATATTGTTGACGGAAAGTTCGAACAAGATAAAATTGTTGTCGGAAAAATGTACGGCAGCAGTAATCAAAGAATTATCGATATTAAAAATGGAGGATTATATTATGAGTGATTACTTAAAACACTACGGTATTCTAGGAATGAAGTGGGGAATAAGAAGGTTTCAGAACAAAGATGGAACTCTAACTGCTGCTGGTAAAAAAAGGTACCAGAATAAAGATGGAACGCTGACTGAGGCTGGTAAAAAAAAGGACGAAAAAGAAGCTAAAAAACAAATTGCTAAACGAAGTACTAAATTATGGGTTGAAGGTAATAATTATGCCGCAAAGCGTATAAATGGTAAATGGTTAGATGATTTTAATAAAAAATGGAGTAAAGTTTTTGAAGGTTATGATAATTGGCAGAACTCTCCTGAATACTCAAAATATGAAAAAGAATATTTTAAAAAACTTAGCTCATTAATGAATGAGTCAATAAAAAATAATCCAGAATCGAAATTTACTACTAAATTAGGTTCTACTTATATAGCAAGATATATAGAAGAACATGGTAATGTTATGTGGGCCACTGAAAAAGA
>DUOG01000136.1 GCA_012838945.1 Acholeplasmataceae bacterium
GCAGAAACAACCCATAAATCTTTATCTGAAATAGCAAAATTGTATGTTCCGGGTATATGAGATTGTTTAATACGAATCATAGGCGTACCATTAAACATACCATAAAATCCCATTTGATTGTATCTTTCCCTTGCAGAATCAGAAACAACGGCCGTTGTTACATTACTTAATGCTGATTTTGTTCCAATTATTATTGCATCGCCACCAGTAGATGCTTCAACATGCTGTATAATATCATTCATCTGTGCTTCTACAAATACACCTATTTGTGCAAATGCAGCGGGAAGTCCTGCAATGCCATTGAGAAAAGTGGTATAAATTGCATTCATTCTATTTTCTGCAAATGATTTCCTTATTTTTTCAACAAATTCAATTATATCAATTCTACCAGCTAACAACCTATTAACTTCTTCATATACTTCAATTGTTCTCAGGAAAGTAGGAACAGTTACACTTGTTCCCTTATTAATTCTTTGTCTCAAGGTATCAGAAACACCTTCAGCAGTGGTATTAACTGTGAATAGTGTATTATCCTCGGTATAGAAATAGTTCTCATCACCTAACGCTAAATTACGATAATCCACAAACTGTTCAAAGAAATCATTTTCTTCAAACCCCTGGACATCATTTAACTCAAGAATAGATTCAATAATTTCAAAAAGCTCAACATTACGTCTTATTGTTTTATAATCTAATTTAGTACTACCACCATTTGCTTCTACTAAAGCTTTTCTTAATACTTCCATTTGTTCGTCTTTATTTGCACTAGCAAACTCAGTATTTACTTGATTCTTACATATATCTACACCCAATTTGATGATTGAATTTTTGTCAGCCATCATAATTCCTCCTTTATTTTTATATTGTGATATTATAATGCTTTTGTAACTTCAAGCCTTACCATAGGGATTGCACGAGTTCCAAAAGTCCATCTCGCAACTATTGTTGCAACAAAACTCGAGGTAGCATCTACATTTGCAGGTGCCACTTCTGCTAAATTAGTTCCAGCAGCAGGTGTTTCAACACAATTACCAACCACTACTTCACCATTTGCAGCGAGAGCTGTAATTGCCTCTTCACTAATCGAAAACCTGTCTCCAACCATTGGTTTTCTAAGTCTAAAAGGTTTATTTGCAACATTTACATAATCATCTATACCCCTAGTTAATTCTTCGGTGTACTCCAATTCAACACCATCAACTAAATAAATTACATCAGTAATAGCTGTTACAGCACCAGTTGTATATAAATCATTGCCCATATTAGGTGCTAAATCACCTAAAACTTGAATATCGCCATTCTCTACGTCTACTGCGGATATACCGCTTCTCAGTAAAGAGCCTACTTTTGTTGAAGCCATATTTTCTGCTATAAAAATACTCGCCATAATAATATTCCTCCTTAATTTTATTATTAATTAAAATAAGTCACCGTATGGTGACATCTGGAATTTCTTTTCGTCTTCTTCTAACCCAAGTTTTATACTAGAAGAATCTTTCTTATTTGCCTTTGAAAAAACCACTTTGTTTTTAACTACATAAACACATATATCAGCATCTAAATCTTCAATTGTTTCATATTCATCTACCTTATCAATAAACATTTCTTTTATATCGTCTGGAATATTATTATATTCCGTATTGATATGATTAATTTTCTCTTGTTTAATTCTTTCTTGTTTTGCTTCAAATTCTTCTTTATCTTTTTGAGCCTTGAATTCTCTTAAATCTTTAACTTCTGTTTCAAGTTTAGCAAAGTTACCTTGCATAGTAGAATGTTCGATTTTTAATGTTTCTAATTCACTTGATATTGCTTCAAACGCATTTCTATCATCTTGTATTTTTTTGTTTTCTTCTTCAGTCAGCCAAACTAAAATCATTTTTTCAAATTCACTTGTTATTGTAGCTTCAATAGATTCTTCATTAAAACTATATGTAAATCTACCATAGCTTTTATCACAATCTCCGTCTTTCCAATGACTTTTTTCTACATAAACATACTCATCATCAAAATCA
>DUOG01000135.1 GCA_012838945.1 Acholeplasmataceae bacterium
TCCCAGCAGAAATATCCGAAAAAGTACTGGCCGCAATTATCAAGGCCGGCAAGCTGGAGCGGCCGGCTACGGGGATTGCTTTTGTCCTTGAGCTGAAGACGGTGGTCGGCGTAGCCCACCTGCTACGAGAGCAGGCTTAGCCGCCGTTTTCCCCTAATCTAAGGGGATACCCTGCAGGATACCCCCATCGGCCTCCCAGTTTCAAAGTTACGCTACTCCTTTGCCGCACGCAACTATTCCAACCTGGTGAATTCTTCTTTGCCGACGCCGCAATCTGGACAGGCCCAGTCATCGGGAAGCTCTTCAAAAGGGGTTCCCGGTTCTATCCCCCCTGCGCTATCTCCCTCGACAATCGAATGGGCCATCGTAGCAGTGCTCCCCCACATGCTATCGTAAACCACGATTGGTTTGGGGAGCCACTCCCAATCTGTGCCGGGTCGATGACTTTCATGATTCGCTCCAGCATTTCCCCGGCAAAGGTCGCGTAGACCGTATCTACTAGGGTGATCTTCTCATCAACAATCAGGTAACTGTTATAGGTTGTACCACGGTAAGTACTGTAAACCGGTCCGCGGAAATATTGCATATCCTAAGTCTAGAGCCCCAACCCAGTAGATGCCCTCCTGCAAAACAACCGGCTCCATCAAGAATAACTCTTTTAATTTACCGGTTAACTAACAGCTACAGCAGGAGCTATGATCGCCATCTCCCTTACAGCATGAAAGACGCCGGTTTACATCTTCCCAGTTCACCAGGTTCCACCAGGCTTCGATAAATGCCGCCCGCCTGTTCTGGTACTGCAGGTAGTAAGCATGCTCCCAGAGATCGAGGGCCAGAAGCGGCACCGCCCCCCATTGGGTCAGATTCTGATGCTTCTCAGCAGTAAGTATCTCCAATTTATTAAACGGGGGGATCATGCAGAGCAGCGTCCATCCGGAGCCCTCCACCGCCGCCGCCGCCGCGGAATACTGCTTTTTAAACTTTTCAAAATCACCGAAATCATGGTCAATCAATTCAGCAACCGGACCGGTGGCCGGACCGCCTCCTCCCGGCTTCATGTTTTCCCAGAAGATGGAATGAAGGATATGCCCGGAACCATGAAAAGCAAGTTCCCGTTCCCAGTGTTTAACCAGAGCAAAGTCACCTTTTTCCCGGGCTTCAGCCAGTTTCAACCCGGCATTATTTAACCCGTCTACATATGCTTTGTGGTGGGCACCGTGATGCAAACGGAGAGTTCTCTCTTCGTAATGAGGTTCCAAAGCCGCGTAATCATACGGTAAAGGTGGGAGCTCATGTTTCATTAAAATTACCTCCTGTTCATGCTAAATGCTTACGGTGCGATCATAACACATTTTTCTATTTTCTGAAATAGATTTACCGGAAATTGCAAAACCGTTTCCGGTTAAAGGATTCGCAGGCTTTTCAGCGAAACTGTTCTGGGAGAAGGAGCGGCTGAAAATGACAGGCACCTGGTCACCGAAGAGCCGGCCATGCTGAAACAGCAGCTCACTGTCCACCTGATCTGCCGGGGTAAAAAAAGAAAACTATTAGCCGCTCTGCTCTTTAAGCCTTATTTCTAGGGGGGCTCTCGATGCTGGCCAGAGTATTCTCCTGCACAGTTCTCGGGATAGAAGGGATTCCCCTGGAAGTAGAAGTAGA
>DUOG01000077.1 GCA_012838945.1 Acholeplasmataceae bacterium
AAGCGTTTATTGAGATAATGCATAAAGAAGAAATAGACTCATAGAATATTTACGGTGGTGCCCATGATTGCGTTTTGTTTGAACGCATGGGTTTGGGTTAAATGCGGCTTATATGTCGACAGCCACCGTTTTTTTATAGAGAATAACATGAGACAACTAATTTTTACATTATATAGTAAAAGCAAACCTGTTAACATATGTTAGCAGGCCTTTTTATAAACAATATCAAATAACAAGGGTAAAATTATGTTTTACCCTAAAAGCATCAAGTAAGGAACGATTTTCCTTGACAAAAAAAACATTATTGATATAATAAAGACAAGGTAGGTGAATAATTTGATAAATGGCATTAAAACAACTTCAACGATTAAAAAAAATCCTTTTAATTATCAAAGATCAAAGATGATAGCTAAAATGATTTTGGACGGACTTGATAAGCAACAAATATATCAAAAATGCTATCATGAAAATAGGATTGACATAAAATCGCTCCCGAGAAGAAGTGAAGTGACAAACGAAATCTACCGAAGACTAATTAATCTTGATCCTTTTCTACTAAATGCATTTTTGAATTATGATATAGTAACATCTAAATTCATTCTTGTTTATGCTATAGCAAAGGTTGATTATTTGTTCTACGAGTTCTTAGCGGAAACATTTAGAGAAGCATTACTGAATGATAAAAAATACATTTCTATGGATGACTTCGATAGTTTTTTCATATCAAAAAAAGAAACAAATCATGTTGTGGCTTCTTGGAGTCCTACAACAATCGAATCACTTTCTAAAGGATATAGAAAGATGCTTGTAGATTCTGGCTTAGGTATTAGACAAATCAAAAATATATATGTCAATAAAATAATAATACATCCCGAAGTTGTTAAATATATTGAGCAAATTGGTGATTATCATTATCTACAAGCGATTTTAGGAGAAAGATAATTATGGCATTGAAACTTTCACAAAGAGTTAAAGAACTAAGATTCCGCTTAAGCAGCGTGAATAATTTAAGCAAGAATAAAACTGCTGGAGATATGAAGTTTTACATTTTTGATTATGACCCCAGAGATGAATTAAGAATTAGAGATGAAGTGAATAAAGCGGTTAACAGTAATCCTGAAATCGATGTGTTTGATTTATATGAGATGATGATCGATATAATAAAAGAAAATGGCTACTTTGAAACTATAATAAACATGGAAAAAGAATATGGCAAAACGCTATTGCTTCAAGAAGTATTTCAGCCTATGCTTGCATTAGAGCAAAGCGATAGTCCAATTCTAAACAGATTCAAAAATACTGTTCCAGACGATGGCAAACATATAGTTCTTATCACAGGAGTAGGAAAATCATATCCTATCATAAGGAGCCATACGGTGCTAAACAATCTGCAAAACATATTTAAAAACAATCCAGTTATTTTGATATATCCAGGAACATTCTCTGCTAGAAAAGGATACTTAAGATTGTTTGACAAACTTGATGATGATAATTACTATAGGGCATTTCCAATAATTAATAGAGGAGAGTTATAAAAGAATGGTTAAAATAAAAGACTTATTTAAGAAACCGATTGATAGAAATATTGAGGGTGTTGTAACTATCGGTAATGAAGCCGAGGAGAAAGTGTTTCAAGAACTAGACGAGTACGTAGTTACCAATGAAGTCATAAAACATTTTCGAACTTTTTTTAGAAAATATCGCGAATCCATTCAAACGCCAACAAGCAAAATTGGTGTATGGATTACTGGTTTTTTTGGCTCGGGTAAATCGCATTTTCTAAAAATGCTGGGTTATGTTCTTGAGAATAGAAAAGTGGCAGGGCTTAGAGCACCTGACTTTTTCAAAGATAAAATTAAAGACGAAACTGTACTTGCTGATATGAACATGTCTGCAAATTCAAAAACAAAAGTTGTAATTTTTAATATTGATTCTAAAGCGGGCTCATTAGCAAAAACAAAACCTCAGGCAATAATGGATATTATGCTTCGTGCCTTTAATGAAGCAATCGGTCTTTGTGGTACAACTCCATGGGTGGCAGATATGGAACGAGAATTAATTAAAGAAGGCGTGTATGATACTTTTAAGTCTTTGTTTAATTCATATGCGAACAAGGATTGGACAAAAGACGGTCGAAATCAAGCCTTTTTAAATCGCGATAATATCATTAAAGCTCTAGTGGATACTAGAAATATGGATGTTGAATCAGCAAGGAAGTACTTTGATGATCAAGTTAATAATTTTTCGATGACAACAGAACGATTTGCGAAAACAGTTAATGATTATTGCAAAAAAAACAAGGTTCGGGTAGCTTTCTTGATGGATGAAGTCGGTCAATTTGTTGGAACAAATACTGAATTAATGTTAAACCTTCAAACTTGTGTTGAGGACTTAGGTAGATTCTGTGAAGGAAAAGTATGGGTCATAGTGACTTCTCAACAAGAACTCAAAACAATGATTGATGCAACAAAAGGCACCAGACTTGACTTTTCCAAAATTCAAGGTCGTTTTGATACAAGAATCCTTTTAAGTGGTGCTAATGCTGATGAAGTAATCAAAAAAAGAATTCTCGATAAAAAGGATGAAATAATTCCTGCGCTTGAGGTTCTGTACGAAAAGAATGAAGCTAGATTATCAAATCTGATTATTTTTGATGCCAAACCAACTTGGAGCGGTTACGGTTCTAAAAAAGATTTTGTAAATGTTTATCCTTTTGTATCATACCAATTTGAATTATTGCAGAAAGTGTTTAACGCAATAAGAGAGCATGGGATGACTGAAGGGAAGCATCTATCACAAAATGAAAGATCACTATTAAATGCATTCCAGGAATCTAGCAAGTCATATGCTAATCGAGAACTAGGTGTTCTAGTTCCTTTTGATGATTTCTATCAGACAATTGACAATTTCATTGATTATGATATTAAGACCGTATTCACTAATGCTCAACAAAAAACAAGTCTTAATGATTTTGACTTAAGGGTTTTAAAAATTTTATTTATGGTTAAATATGTTAAAGAAATGCCTGCGACAATTGATCGATTAGCGACAATGATGGTTTCTTCAATTAATGAAGATAAAATTACGCTTAAGAACAATATTGAAGCATCGTTGAAGGCATTAGAAGGAGAAACGCTTGTTCAAAAAAACGGCGATGAATACGATTTCTTAACGAATGAAGAACAAGATGTCAACAAGCAAATTGCTCTTACTCCACCCAATGAAGGAGAAATTATAAGAACAATATCACAGATTTTTTACGAAATAGTATTACAAGACCAAAAAATCAAGTATAAAAATTATGAGTTTCCATTCAATAGATTTGTTGATTCATACAATATAGGTCAATACAATCCTAATAATATCACTTGTAAAGTAGTCACAGGTTTTGACGGCAAAGTTGATGAATGGGATTTAAAAATGGATTCAACCAGACAAGAAGCACTTGTGATTGATTTGCAAGAAGGGAATTTTAGGAATGAACTGATTAGAGCCAGTAAAATATCTGTATTTAGGCAGAATCATCTTACAACAATGTCCCCTGGCTTAGCAACAATACTTGAGAAGAAACAACTGGAATTATCACAACGAAGAAAAAGAGCGGAAGATTTTATCAAACTCGCAATAAAAAATGCGAAATTATACTGTAATGGTACCGTACTTGACATAAATTCCAAAGATGGAAAAGAACGCGTTTTTGAAGCACTCAGGGTAATGGTTGAAAGTAAGTACTATTCACTTTCAAAAATGAAACAAACTTATGATACCATAAACTCAATAATAAATGAGTTAGACTTGGATGATAGTGGATTGTTTGCTGATTGGCCGAACCAAGATTCCAACAAAGAAGTATACGAGGAAATAAGATTAAAACTCAAAAACGATAAACAGATCTCGCGTATTTCTACAGCAAAATCTTTGATTGATTATTTTAGTAAAGCACCTTATGGATGGAGAGAACTAGATATTAAAGCATGTATTGGTGTTATGTGGAAACATGGAGTGGTTACACTTGAATTGCATGGTAAAGCGTTATCTATAAGCAATACATCTGAAAAACTTGAGTTTGTCAAAGGTAATAAAATTGATTCTATAGTAGTTAAATTACAAGAAAAAATTGATGATGAAACATTAAATGAAGTAAGAAAAATTATTCGAACTGCATTTAACGAGAATTTCACGTTGAATGAAGAAACAATTAAGACTGGTGTGGTTGAATTAATCTCTAAGAAAATTGAAACATTAAAAGACATACAAGTTAAGAATGAGGGCAAACACTATCCGGGGAAAACCAAAATCTATGAACTGCAAAGGGAATTATCATCTATTATAAAAAATGATGATACTCATTACATATTTGATCAGGTAATAAATAAAAAAGATTATCTTAAAGAAAATGCAGGTACACTTGATGAAATATTAGGCTTTTATCAAAGCGGTAGTGCACAACTTCAAAACTATCTTGATGCCACAGAAATTTATGATTGGTATCAACAGAATAATCTTTTAGAAGATTTGTCTTCTGTAGATAGTATCATGGATGAAATAAACAACATTCTTTTAGATGATTATCCTTTTGGGAAAATGGTGACTTTAGGAACATTAGTTTATAAAGCAAAACAAATAAAAAATCAAATTCATGCTGATAAAGTTGCTAAAGTTACTACTGAACTAGAAAGAGACTTAGATACAATAAGAAATGAAGCAAATGAAGCAATTAAAAAAATTTCAGAAAAAGGTAAGATTGATAAATTAAAAAATGTATTAGATGGTCTGGAACGCAAATATAATGAGTTGTTAAAAGCCATATCTGTAGCGCGAAATCTTGATCAATATCTAACATCTTCATCTGCTAACGTTAAAGGATTCCGTGAGCTTATATTAGACCTTCTAACTAAGAGAGAACCAGGTAAAACAATTATAAGCATCAAATTATCTTCGCTTATACCTACAGCAAATAAAAAGATTACGTCAACAAATGATGTTGAAAAAGTAGTAGACAATATAAGGTCTCGTCTTTTAGGAGAACTAAAAAATGCTGATGAAATCAACATTGAGTAAGTGAGGGAAAAAATGAATAAACGCAAATTGCAAGAATTTGCTTCATGGGCAAAAACAAATTTAGAAAAACAAATAGAACTGTCTTTAAAGCAAATAGGAATTTATTCTGATAATGATATCAAAAAATCAAGAGTAAAAGGTGATATCACGGTCATTGATGGTATTGAAACTACCTTTAATAAGCAGTTTCAAAAACAAAGAGGCAGTATAATTAATCGCATTAAGGAATCAGGCTACAAACGCACAATAGAGCAATTTGCTTCAACATGGTTTAATAGAATAGTTGCTTTAAGATTTCTTGAGGTTCACGATTATCTTAACCATGGTTTCAAAATTTTTCCTAAAGAGACCAATACACTACCCGAAATATTATCAAAGTTGCATTTAGTTTCATCTGACTTGAAATTAGATGTTGAATATGTTAAACAATTGACAGCTGATAGAAATAATGTAGAAGAACTATATCGCTATGTGCTTTTTCAACAATGCAACGCATTGGGTAATGTGTTGCCAATGCTATTTGCTCCTGAATTGAGTTATTTGGAATACTTCATTCCAACGCCATTGCTATTTGGTGACACTATTATAAATAGGATTATTGAAATTGATGACAATGACTTTAAAGAAGATGTAGAAATAATCGGATGGTTATATCAGTTTTATGTTTCGGGATTACGTGAACAAACAAGAAAAAAGGAAAAACTTGAGCAAAACGACATCGCCATTCTTTCACAAGTTTTTACTACTGGCTGGATTGTTAAATATATGGTTGAAAACTCTATTGGGAGAATATGGCTTGAAAGTTATCCAACATCATCTATAAAAAATGAAATGCAATATTTTGTTGATGAAGCTCCACAAGAGCCTGATGTCGAAAAAAAATTAGTCGGTATCAAATATAATAATGTAAATCCAGAAGATATTAAAATTATTGAACCTTGTTGTGGATCTGGGCACATTCTAGTATGTTGTTTTGATTTATTATTGGATTTGTATCTTGAAAAAGGGTATCTAAAAAAAGATATTCCAAGATTAATATTACAAAACAATCTTGTGGGACTCGATATTGACCAAAGAGCCGTGCAGTTAGCATCTTTTGCACTTGTAATGAGAGCAAGATCAATTGATAATCATTTTTTTGAGCAAGAGCGATATGTTCGTCCTAGGGTGTTTGAAATCATTGATTCTAAAGCGATTTTAAATTGTAGATACAACGACAAGAACTATATGCAGATAATACAAGAATACAACGATACCTATTGGAAAAATGAAAATTATTTAACTGAAGAAGAAATTAAGACTATTGAATATGTTGTTCATTTGTTTGAAAACGCTAAATTCATAGGGTCATTATTAAAAGTAGAACCAAAAAAATATATTGCTTTAAGAAATAAACTAATATTAAATGAAAAACACCATACCAAACCAGATTATTTTACTTTTGGTTTTTTTGAAAATGAATTTAAAGATATTTTGAGAATACTGAGACTAGCTGACTATTTATCTCAAAAATATGACGTAGTAATAACGAATCCCCCATATTTGAGGATAGCAAAATTGGATAGTAAACCTAAATCATATTTAATAAGAAATTATCCGGATAGTAAAACAGACATGTTTTCTATGTTTATGGAAGCGCTCAAACTGAAAGAATACGGTTTTAGATCAATTGTTAATCCTGATTCATGGATGTTTTTAAAAAGTTTTGAGAACTTCAGGGAAAAAATATGCAGAACAAAAATACTAATAAATATGATTCATCACGGAATGGGAGAATTCGATGCAGTAGTTCAGACCACTTCTTTTGTCATTCGTAACACAGTTATTCCAGAATATAGGAGCACATACTATCGATTAGTAGATTCTAAAACTAAAGAATATGACTTCCTTAATAAAAACAAGGGAATTAAGTTTATTGCTAGTGGAAAGAAATTTTTAAAGATTCCGAGTTATATTTTTGCATATTGGATTACTAAAAATTTGGAAAATGTATTTGATCAAAGCATTCCCTTGATTAATGTGGCTAATACAGCACAAGGAATGGCAACAGGTGATAATGATAAATATGTAAGATTCTGGTGGGAACCAAATTATAAGGATGAATACTTAAATAGCGAATCTAGAGAAGAAAGTATAAGGGCTAATAAAAAATGGGTTCCTTATAATAAAGGTGGGGCTTTCAGAAAATGGTATGGCAATAATGATTTTGTTGTATATTTTAAAGACTTTGGTGCTAGCATTGCTTCGAGTCCCTTATCACGCTTCCAGAATTCGAAACAATACTTTATGGAATCCATTACATGGGGGAAGATCAGTAGTGGGCAAATATCCTTTAGATATAAACCATTTGGCCATGTTTTTGATGTAGCAGGAACTAGCATATTTACAGATCATAAAACACTTATTTATTTGCTCGGTTATTGCAATTCTAATGTTGCTCAACATATATTAAAAGCGACTGCTCCAACGCTTAATTATGAAGTTGGGCAGATTTCTAATCTCCCAATTATCTGCACAAATAAAAACGAAGAGATAATAAAAATAGTTAATCAGAATATTGAAATATCACGTTTTGATTGGGATGCGTTTGAAACTTCTTGGGATTTTAAAAAACATCCTTTAATCGGTTTCGGTAAGTTATTGGATTTATTTAATAAATTCGGAGCAATAACTAAATCAAACTTTAAAAAACTCAAAGAAAATGAAGAAAAATTGAACGATTTTTTTATTAATCTTTATGGTCTTCAAAATGAATTAACTAAAGAAGTTGATAGTGCATATGTGTCAATTTCTGTTGCTGACAAAGCCAGAGAAATTAAGTCTTTAATTCAATATTTAATTGGCGCATTAATGGGACGTTATTCATTAGTGCGCGATGGTCTTATTTATGCTGGTGGCCAATTTAATGCTAGTGAATATGGAAAATATGATGTTGATGAAGATGGAATTATTCCTATTTACTCAGATATTAGTATAGAAAACGGATTAGTGCATCGAATTATTGAGTTGATTAAAGATGTATACGGTAAAGAGTATTACCGGGAAAACATTGATTTTATAGCGGATGCCCTAGGAAAAAAACAAAGTGAAACGAGTGAGGAAACATTAAATAGATATTTAAACAATGAATTCTATAATGATCACTTGAAAATATATCGGAAGCGACCAATCTATTGGATGTTCTCAAGTGGTAAGTTAAGCGGTTTTAAATGTTTGATTTATATGCATAGATATGATGAAAACACTCTAGCAAAAATAAATGCCAAATATTATCAACCTGCAACCACTATATTGAGAAACCAAATCATTGAAATCGAAAGAAAAATTGATTTAGCAAACGACAGAGACAAAATGATGCTTGAACGTAAAAGGTTTGTTCTTGCTGAAAGATTGAATGAGGCAATAGAGTATGGTCAAGTACTCGATTATATGGCCAATAAATACATATCTATTGATTTAGATGATGGTGTTAAGGTCAATTATGCTAAATTTCAAGGAATAGAAGTACCAACAAGCCATGGCAAAATAAAAAAAGATTTACTTTTACCTATAAAGTGAGGTGTTTATGGCAAACATTGATTACGATTTAGCTAAAAAGGAAATTGAACAAAAGTTTAAGGATTCCCATCGACGAACCATAGTTTTTTGGTTTGATGAACCTAGAAATTTTTTTGCCGATATAATAAACGATAGCATTGATAATGTAAAAATTATTATTTATAATCATAATGAATTTGAGATCAAATACCTACTTGAAATAAAAGACACAAACTCGAACTATCTTGTTTATTTCCCTTGTGCAAGACCTCAAGATAAGGATAACTGGCTTTTGGACACTTTGCTCTACAGTGAAGAATATTATGCTGACGAAGTAGCATTAAATATGAGAAAACTAGGATTAACAAACCATCATTTACGGAAAGTCATCAATCGATATTCGAAATTTTTTAAGAGCCAAAGCCGTATAGAAGAATTAAAAAAGCAAGTCACCATAAACGACACTATATTAGAAAATGATTTATTGAACGGCATGATAGCCGTTTTAGTGAAATCAAAATCAATAAAAATAGAAGCAATATTGACAGAACTTATTTTTGATATTCAATCTAATATCAAGTATCAAGAAATAAGAAATTTTGGATTTGAAGAATATCTATGGAATCAAATCAACTCATACACTAACTATTCAGGCGAACAATCACTCTTATCTTTAGTTAAGCAATATATGATGACTGCCGTAGCCAAAACATCAAAAATTGAAAACTATTCATCTTATTACAGGCAGTATATTATCGATTCATCTAATCAAGCTTCCAATGATGCTTTATTATTAGTTGACAACATAATGCCGGATCCGCGATATTTAGAGCTTCAGGAATATGTCGCTAATCTTCTTAGAATTAATGAACTTATTCAAACCAGAGGTATAGATGATTTAGGTAACTCAGATGTGTTTGAAGTGTTTGATACATTTATCATAAGAACAATTTTTAATAGTTTAGTCGCAGGAAGTCTTGATTATGATTTCTTTGAAAGTATTGTAAGTAATAGAGCAAATTCGTTTTGGTATGAGAAACATAAGTTTGAATATGAGGTCATCTTAGAGATTATCAGTTTTAATAAGGCACTCGAGACGCACATTTATGCCAATTTGACTTCCGAAGAATATATCAAGTTGTACAAGGATAGTTTATACAAAGTTGACCTTTACTACCGCCATATAATTACTCTTCTAAATCGTATAGAAGATAACGAGGAAACAGTAAGCAATCTAAAAAAGCAAATCGTTGATAAATATGAGGTATTCCTGGATAGTATAGGAAGTTATTTTTCCCAATCGCTTGAATATAAAAAAACATGGGATTTTTATGGTGAGCCGTTAATCAACCGGTTTTATCAAGAAATCCAAAGCATAACTTTTAAGAAAATGTTTGTGATTATATCCGATGCTTTGCGATATGAAGTTGCTTACGAGTTATGTGAAAAAATAAAAACCGATCCGGTGTTAAAAGGGCAGACGCAATTATCGAATTTTATTTCCTCAATACCAAGTAATACCAAACTTGGCATGGCATGCTTATTACCAAATAATAATATTAAATATGGTTCTGAAGTTTTAGTCGATGGTAACAATTCCTCAGGATTAGAAAATCGCAAAAAGATACTTAAACTTAGAAATAAGACATACTCGGCAATAAGATATGATAAGATTTCAATAATGACTCGAGATGAGATCCGTGATTACATGAAAGATAAATCATTAGTTTACATATATCATGATACCATTGATAATGCTGGGGAACGTAAGGAATCAGAAGTTTTCGAGGCATCAAACAAAGCGATAGAAGAAATATTGCGTTTGATTAAGAAACTATATCATGCTTTACAAATATCAAATTTTGTTATAACAGCTGACCATGGATTTTTATATCGTGAGATGAAAGTTGATGATTCTTTAAAATATAACGATATATCCAAGATCAAACCGCTTGAATTAACTAGGCGATATGCATTAGTAAGTGATGATACAACTGTTCCCTATACTCTGAAGTTTACTTTAGATTACCTAGAAAATGATAATCTAAGCGTTATTACACCGTATAGTTACAATTATTTTAAAGCGCCTGGTGGAATTCAATATGTTCATGGAGGTTCATCACTTCAAGAGATAGTAGTGCCTTGTTTGAGAATTAGTGAGCTGAGAAGCGGAACATTGAAGTCTTCAATTGGCCCGGTTGGTGTACGCATCAAAAGTTTAAATCGGATTATTACAAAGCGTGATTTTACGATAGATTTTGAGCAATATGAAAAGGTTGCCGATAAGAAAACTGAGAGAAAACTTATTGCTTATTTTGTTGATTATGAAGGGAATGATGTTTCTGGAAGATATACCTTTATAGCTAATTCAGATTCCGATGATTTTAATCAACGTGTAATAAGAATAAGATTTACACTAAATAACATTAAGTTTAGCCGTGATGAGCGTTATTATTTGATTTTACGTGATGAAGATAAAAGTGAATATATTGAAAAAGAATTATTTGTAATTGATATTCTTGATTTTAAACCAATAATTTAATGGAGATTCATCATGGATGAATTAGATAAAAAAGTATATGAATTTTTTAGCGGTCGAGTTGTTAAAAAAGGAGCTACAAAAAAAATAAAAAATAGCGCTAATGTTCCAACTTATGTATTGGAATATCTTTTAGGTACATATTGTACTTCAGATGTTGATGATGAAATTGAAAAAGGTCTCGTTCAAGTTAAGAGAATTTTGCAAGAAAATTATGTGAGAGCTGATGAAGCAGAACTTATAAAATCCAAAATCAGAGAACTGCAAACTTATACAGTAATTGATGTTGTGTCAGCGCGACTCGACGAAAAACGCGATATTTATATTGGTCGCTTGCACCATTTAAACATAAAAATACATATTTCTGACAAATACATCCGTGAATTTGAAAAACTACTTAGTGATGGCATATGGAGCATTGTATCATTACATTATTTCTATGATGAAGATAATAGAGAAACACCATTTAAACTTGATGAATTAACACCAATTCAAATCCCCAACATTGATATAAATGAAGTGCTAGAACGTAGAAAATATTTCTCAAAAGATGAGTGGATTGACTTTCTTTTAAGATCAACAGGCATGGAACCGACTCAATTTGAATATCGAGTAAAATGGCATTTATTAGCTCGCCTAATCCCTTTAATTGAAAACAATGTTAATTTATGTGAACTTGGTCCAAGAGGAACAGGAAAATCTCATATTTATAAGGAAATATCACCTAACTCGATTTTAATAAGCGGCGGACAAACCACTGTCGCGAACTTATTTTATAATTTATCAAGGAGGGCGCCAGGTCTTGTTTCAATGTGGGATTGTGTTGCATTTGATGAAGTTGCAGGGATAAATTTAAAGGATAAAGACGGAATCCAAATCATGAAAGATTATATGGCATCTGGTTCTTTTGCAAGGGGAAAAGAGATGATTCCTGCCAATGCTTCGATGGTTTTTATAGGTAATATTAATCAATCAGTTGATTCCTTGTTGAAAACATCCCACCTCTTTGAACCATTTCCCAAAGCAATGGTTGATAGTGCTTTCTTTGATCGGATTCACATTTACATTCCTGGATGGGAAATACCTAAAATGAGACCAGAATATTTTACAGATAATTATGGTTTTATAACAGATTATTTAGCTGAAGTATTAAGGGAATTGAGAAAAGTTCCACAAACTGACTCGTTTGATAAGTATTTTAAGCTTGGAAGAGATTTGAATCACAGAGACACTATCGCAGTGAGAAAAGTTGTATCAGGATTGATAAAACTTATTTATCCAGATGGGAATGTAACCGAAGGACAAATAGAAGAGATTCTTAAGTATGCTCTTGAATCTAGGCGGAGAGTAAAAGAACAGCTTAAGAAAATAGGTGGCATGGAGTTTTATGATACAAGATTCTCATATATTCGTCTGTCGAACATGGATGAACAATATGTTTCTGTAAAAGAACAAGGTGGAGGAAAGATTATTCCTGAAGGACAAATGAAGCCTGGACATGTATTTACGGTTGGTCAAGGCACAAATGGAATGTTTGGCATATTTAAACTTGAAACTCAAGTTACAAATGGTAACGGAAAATTTTCTGTTACTGGCTTAAACATCGGTAAAGAGTCAAAAGAGTCAATAAAGATTGCCGAATCGTTTTTCAGAGGAAATTCAAAATCAATTAGCCCAAGCATAATGATTGACAGTAAGGACTATTTCCTACACGTTACTAATTGTCAAGGTGTAGGTTTAATTAGTAGCATTTCAACCGGAGCGCTTGTTGCTTATTGTGGTGCTTCTCTTAATAGACCTGTTCTTTCCCAATTTTCAATATTAGGTTCATTTACTATTGGTGGAACCATTCAAAAAGTTGAAAATCTTGCTTCTGCTTTGCAAGTTTGCTTAGATGCGGGAGCAAAGAAAGTCCTGTTACCAATAACATCTGCGGTAGATATTCCGTCCGTACCAGCTGACTTGTTTGCAAAATTTCAAACATCGTTTTATAGTAGCCCGGAAGATGCTGTAATAAAAGCTTTAGGAATTGAATGATAGTGATGGGAGGAAAGAAAAATGGCAATTTCCAAGAAAGAGATAAAAAAGAAATTGAAGGAAATCGTTGATGATTTAATGGATAATTATGATAAGTACAACGATTATGAAAAACAACAGGTTAAAGATCTGATATAAAAGCCACTATCGGTGGTTTATCACAAGTACTCTTCACATCTATACTAATAATCATTTTGGGAACATTATTTTCATTAATAACAGGATATAAGGCAAATGATTACCCAATAGTGATAAGAATTATTATTTGGATGATGAATCTTTTATTAAGTTGGGTAATCTCTACAAGCATTATGAAAATATTTCTTCGTGAAAAAACATCATTTTTTAATTATAAACATTTATTCGTTAGTTATGTTATTTCTTTATTATTTGTGTGGTTCTGCGGATTTAATGATGGAGATTATTCGTATGTATCTGCGGCTATAGTACTGTTAGCAATTGTTGGGGCTATTCGGGGAATCAAGTTCATTAAAAGGGTAAGAGGGCGCCCAAAAAAGAAGAAAGTAATTGAGAATAAGGACAGAATTAAAAATTAGGCATTTTATTTTAATCCAATTATAATAAGAATTAACTCGCATATCGAAAACGAAGCGATTGCTTAATTGTATTTAAAAGACCATCTTCTATATTATAAAGCCTTTTATTTAGAGCAACATAATATAATATTTTTCTTGTATTGTCTATAACAATATGTTATAATGGACGAGTAATAAGGTTTAGATTTAAGGCTATATTTACCCTTAACTGGTACATATGGTGTAAATTTACCTTTATTATAGTATTTATAAGGAGGTACTAGTTTTGTATAAGG
>DUOG01000078.1 GCA_012838945.1 Acholeplasmataceae bacterium
AAGGAGCCTTACATATATTTTTATATAGCATAAGATTGCTTAGTATAAAAAACACATTAGAATTCAAGTAATCAATATTACTTATCTAATGTGTCTTTTTTATTATTCTACTACTTTTCCAGGATTTAAGATATTATTAGGATCAAATACTTGTTTAATGCCACGCATTAGTTCAACTGATTTTTCGCCAAGGACTTCTTTCATATATCCTTTTTTAGCATAACCAATACCATGTTCACCAGATACTAGTCCGCCAACTTCAGCTGCATGTCGGTACATTTTATCAAATAAGGCATCTAACTTTTCTTCAAAGATATCCTTTGGTAAATCGTCTTGACAGATGTAAATGTGAAGGTTACCATCACCAGCATGACCAAAGCTTGGGATACGAACCCCCATTTCCTCTGATAATTGGTAAGTATACTTAATGAAATTAGCAACTTCACTACGAGGAACAACTACGTCACATTCATCCATAAATGTTGTTGATGCTTTGATAGCTTCTAAGAAAGCACCACGTGCACTCCATACTGAATCTTTTCTCTCATCAGTATCAACAATTAAGACATCTAAAGCTCCTAATTCATTTAAGCAAATTTCTGCTGCTTCACGATAGTTATGCTCAATCGCTTCTTTATTATTACCATCAAAAGTTAATAATAAGTAAGCATCACTTTTTGACTCTGGGAATCTCTTGCCCAAGAATTCTTCCGCAAACTTAATAGTATCACGTTCAAAGAATTCGATTGCTGTTGGAGCAACTTGAGATCTAACTAATACTGGTACTGCTTCAATTCCTTCCTCAAGAGTTTTAAAAGGAACTAATAGACTAATTGATTCTTTTGGAAGCGGATCAAGTTTCAAGATTGCTTTGGTAATAATCCCTAAAGTTCCTTCTGAACCAATAATTAAGTGTTTCAAAGCATAACCTGTTGAATCCTTAACAACTTTTCGTCCAAATTGAACTATTTCACCTGTTGGTAAAACAACTTCAAGGGCACGAACCCAATCACGGGTAACACCATATTTAACGGCTCTCATCCCACCTGCGTTAGTCGCAATATTTCCACCAATGGTAGCTGTTTTTTCACCTGGGTCAGGGGCATAGAAGAATCCTTCTGGTTGAACATAACTATAGATATCCATTAGTAAAACCCCTGGTTCTACTGTTAATGTTAAGTTTTCTCGGTCTAGTTCTAATATTTTGTTCATCTTAGTTGTATCAATCATGATACCACCATAGATTGGAACACATGCACCAACTAAACCAGTAGCACTACCACGAGGAACAACTGGTATTAATCGTTCATTGGCATATTTCATAATGTTGCTTACTTCTTCAGTAGAAGTAACTTGAACTAGCACATCTGGCATTTGTTGAACAGTTCCTAATTCATCTCGTCCATAGTCACTACTGATTTCATCACCAACAAATACTCGATTACTATCAACAATACTTTTTATATATTTAATATCATTATCATTAATTTTATTATATTTCATTTTACACGCCACCGCCTTGTGCTTTTATTTTTTTAATTAATTCAGGAATAATACTAAAGGCATCGCCAACAATTCCATAGTGGGCAATATCAAAGATTGGGGCATTTGGATCAGTATTAACCGCAATAATCGTTTCACTACCAGTAACTCCTGCGGTAAATTGAACAGCACCACTAACACCAAGAGCAATTAATAGTTTTGGAGCAACTGTTCTTCCACTTAAACCTATTTGTGTTTTGCTGTCAGCAAGACCCGCTTCAATTAGTGGTCGAGTAACACCTATAACTCCACCAAGGGCATCCGCCAACTCTTGGGCCATTTTGATATCATCTTCAGTTTTAAAGATTCTTCCTAGTGCCACAATTACATCAGCTTCACTAATATCAATGTGTGAATCTTTCTTTTGAACATCGATTAAGGTAATGCCTGATTTTAAATTGAGGTGTCCTGTTTCCATTATCACCTTTTCACCAAAAGGTTTAATCTTTTCTGGCATCTTAAAGATCTTGTAACGAACTGTTGCCATTTGAGGGCGACGATTAGGACATACAATTTGAGCCATAACGTTACCGCCAAAGGCAGGACGAATTTGAACAAGATCAGTATTTTCTTTCATATCCAACATCGTACAGTCAGCAGTTAGACCAGTCTTAAAGCGAGACGCAACTCTTGGCGCAAAACTTCTACCAAGTGAGGTCCCCCCATATAGGATTGCTGTTGGTTTGATCTTGTTGATGAAGTCTTCCATCACATTTGTATAACGTTCAACGTTAAAGTGATTTAAATCTTTATGATTATAGATAAATACTTTATCAACACCATACTCTAATATCTCATCAGCAAAATCCTGATCTTCACCTTGCATTAATACTGCATATACTGGATGTTTAATTTTATCAGCTAGTTCACGAGCTTTTCCGATTAACTCAAAAGATACTGGATGGATACGGTTACCATCATGTTCAATGAACACCGCAACCCCATTCCATAAACTCTTATCGATTTTTACAACATCTTCATCTTCCACAAAGGTACAAACTTCATTTGGACCTTTTCGAACACATATTTTACAAACACGACATCCAGAGTTAATAATTAACTCACCATTTTGTACTTCAAAAGCATTGAATGGACAGAGCTTTTGTAATTCTTTTATGACCTCAGGGGTTACCTTCTTTTGATCAATAACTATTCTTCCCATACTATCACCTATATTAACTTTCTATCCACTAATGTTTGATATAGTTTATCAGTAACTTCTTCAGTGGTTCCTTCATATAAGATTTTATCAGTATTTTTTTCCGGAGCAAACATTCGCTCAACTTGAGTTGGAGAACCTTTTAATCCATAATTGCTTTCATTTTGGTCTTCCATATCAGTAAACGTCAAGATTTGAATTTCTTTATCTTTTACTTCTTTTCCACGTTTATAAGAAGGTAGACGTGGAGTATAGATGTCTTTATCAACCGTAATTAAACAAGGGAATTTAACTTCACAGATTTCTACGGTCTTATCCATAGTAAAGCCAACTACAATTGAATCATCTTTAATTTCAATAATGCGGTCAACATAAGCAACATGAGGGATGCCCAAACATTCAGCTATCTCTGGACCAACTTGAGCAGTATCGCCATCAGTTGTTTGCTTTCCACAAATAATTAAATCGAATTCTCCCAGTCTTCTAATTCCTTGGGAAAGGGTATATGAGGTTGCTACAACGTCAGCTCCCCCAAACTTACGGTCTGTTAAAAGCATGGCATCATCAGCCCCCATCCATAAAGCTTCATTCAACACGGCTTTTGCTTGAGGTGGGCCCATGGTAATTGCTTTAATGGTTCCGCCCTTTTCTTCTCTTATTCTTAAAGCAGTTTCCAAGTTGAATAGGTCATAGGGATTCATCTTAGCATTTTTGCCATCACGAATCAAGTTTCCGGTAACTGGGTCAATTTGAACTTCACTAGAACCTGGAACTTGCTTGATACATACAATAATTTTCATTATTGGTCACCTTCTTCTCTCAAAATATTTCTAATAATATGTTCATATAATTCTTCTCTCATTTCGATGGTTGAATAACCGTGAGGAGCCTCTGGGATAATTACCATATCAGCCTTTGGATAGATTTCTGAGTAACGTTTACCATATTCCACTGGTACTGCTTGATCAGCTTCCCCGTGAATGATAAACACTGGTTTGTCAAAGTTTTCAAGGTTTTGATAAAGGTCAAAATCTTGAATGGTTGATAGAACCGCTGTGCTCATTAAGTATCCGCCCATGTCAACAAAATCCTCACCAACTTTTGGTTTCTTTTCACATAAGTTTCGGAAACTGTTTTTAATACTGCCAGCTGGTGATATTAAGATAATTTGTTTAAGTAGTTCTTTTACTCGAAGGCTTGCTTGTGCTAATACAGCACCTCCAAGTGAAAATCCAAGACCGATTAATTCTATATCTTCTTTCAAAGTTTTAGCCCACTTCATGATGTCCACTGCTTCTTCAAGTTCAGTAAAGTAAGTCATTTCGCTAAACTCACCATCGCTATCGCCACTACCAGAAAAATCAAAGCGGACACTCGCAACTCCTCTTTTTTCTAGTTCCCTTGATAGGGTTCTAAACATATAAGCGTTTTCGTTTTTATGGCCAGTAAAGCCATGAAACATGGCAACTAACTTATTCCAGCCATTTTCAGGTTCATGAATAAAACCCCTTAACGTCTTACCTTTAACCTCTATTTCCACATATTTTTGCATTTGTTACACTTCTTTCTGCTAATTATTAATGGCCTTTAGCTTGTAAGGCTTTGCGTAGATTTCCTTTAGATTCTTCAAGAGCAGTTTTCACTTCTTCAACATCAGTAATTTGAGCTAAATGAGAAAGGATTGCTCCTTTAATAGATCCATATTTATCAATTAATTTTCCTGCTTCATCACTATCAACACCAGTGACTTCACTTACAATTCCTCGTGCTCTGGCATATAGTTTTTCATTGGTTGTTTGTACATCAACCATTAAGTTCTCATACACTTTACCAATCTTAATCATAGACGCTGTTGATAACATATTACATATCAACTTTTGAGCAGTACCTGACTTCATTCTGGTTGAACCAGTAAGCGGTTCTGGACCAGTGATAGCTTCAATTGGATAGTCAACAACACTTGCTAGGACAGTGTTTGCGCTAGTGGTAATACATGCTGTTGTAAGACCTAAACTCTTAGCATATTCCATACCACCGATAACATAGGGGGTACGACCACTTGCTGCTATTCCAACAACGATATCGTTAGGATTAGCATTTATTCGTTGAAGATCTTGGATGGCTAGTTCTTTGGAATCTTCTGCACCTTCAACCGCTTGAGTCATAGCTTTATCGCCACCCGCCATTAAACAGGTTACCATATCATATGGTACACCAAATGTTGGAGGACACTCTACAGCATCGATAATTCCAATTCGACCACTAGTACCTGCTCCCATATAAATTAGTCTTCCGCCTTTTTCAAAAGATTCAACAATTTTATCGACTACTGCAGCAATCTGAGGTAAAGCTTTCTCCACAGCGTAGGGAACTGTCTTATCCTCATTATTTAGTTTTGTGACAATCTCTAAAGTACTTACCACATCGATATCCATTGTGTTTGGATTGCGAGATTCTGTACTAATTTTCTTTAAATTTACACTCATATTTTCACTCCTTCTTTGGTGGAAGGGTAATATTGCCTAGTATTACTGGTTCCTTCGCTCCGGTTGCTGAAGGGACATTACTTGGTAACTGTTTTAAAGTCATATCACCTAATACTACAAAACCAATAGCTTCTTTAGCATCACTGCGATATCCGTAGTCTTCTTGGGTAATGACTTCAAATGGAGCATACTCTTTAATTAACTTCATCAGGGATTTATTATAACTTCCCCCACCACCAACAATCATTAAATCAATTGGTGGTAAAAAGTCTTGACATGACTGCACAATTGACCGCGCTGTAAAGGCGGTTAATGTTGCAATAATATCATATTTTGTGTATTTATTGGCTCGTTCAATAAAACGTTTGATGAAATCATCATTATATTTTTCTCTTCCGGTAGTCTTAGGCGGAGACTGTTTGAAATAATCATCACTCATTAGTTCCTCAATTAAAGGGTCAATAACTTGACCTTTTGAAGCCATTTTACCTTCATGATCATAATCTAAGCCAAATAAAAACTTCATCGCTCCATCAATTAACATATTACCTGGACCAGTATCGAAAGCAATAATATCGTCAATGTCACAGTTTTTCTTTAAATAGGTGACATTACCGATTCCACCTATATTTTGTAATGCAATGTTTTTCTCATTGCTTTTAAAAATAACAAATTCAGAAAAAGGGATTAGTGGAGCACCAGATCCACCAGCCGCCATATCCATCACTCGAAAGTTAGAGACAACTGTTTTATTAAAGGCATACGCAATTATACTCGGTTCCCCCAATTGAAGGGTGGATGAATAAAAGCCATCCATTTGATCAGGATTGTGCCAAAAGGTTTGACCATGGCTAGCGATAAACTTTATCTCATTAAGATCTACATTATTTTCTTCTAAAAGTTTATTAATTGCCTCTACAAAAACATATCCTAACTCAAAGTTAAGACTACATAATTCTTGAACAGTAGAACTATGATTAAATAGATTTCTTCGAATTCGACTCCTCAGATCATCTGAATATGGATAAGTAATAAAAGCCTTTAAATTATATCCATTAACGAGATCCACTAGTGCTACATCGACACCATCCAATGAGGTTCCACTCATCAGACCTATTGCTAGCATAAAATCACCTTCTTTGAGGTTTTTTATTTGTTTTTAACTCGAAAACGAAAACGCGTCCCTGGTTTTAAGTTTTCAAGTAGATATTCACAATTATCTATATAACCAACTACATTTACTCGAGGATCAGCTGGTAATGATTCCATTACGATATTTAATTCTCCTCTATATCGCAAATAACCATCATTATCAATCGTAACCGCATATTTTTCTCTAGCGATAGTATTGTGAGCAGAAATTGTTACTTTCCCACGATAAGCAGTTGATCGTTTCAAATATACCGATTCATCCATCCGGCTTCGGTGTGGACTATTTATAATTCTTATTTCTTCATCAGATAGCCCTTCCACTAATCTGATCGGTAAAATAATTTCTTTCACATCAAACTCTGCGACCGTCTTTATTTCATCAATTGAAGCATAGGCATCACCAAAGCAAATTTCGGTTGCGCCTAACATCAATACTTCTTGAATAACCACATCAAGTGGCATCTTGCGATGGGCTTCTACCGTTGGCAGTCCTTCTTTCAACGGAGGACGTTTTTGATGTTGAGAAGGGATATACATTAAGATATCTAGTCCTAATGTCTTAAAGAACTCATTTTGTCTTCTAACTTGTTCATGAGTCAAGCCCGTATATGCCTTTGGATAAAAGTTATGGCTCACCCTAATGTTTTTAACATTTAAGCCCATATCGATAAGTTTTTGCATTCGTTCTGGACTAAGAGTTGAAGCATTAAGTTCAATGAACAGGTCTAGTTCATTTGACATCTTAACGATTTCATCATCTTTGAAACCATAATCAAGTCTTAAAGCATAAGTACCCTTAGGAATTTTAAAGTTTTCCATCATTGGTTTGGAGACATCAATTACTAACTTCATCTTTAGTTCTAAAACTTTATTAATAATTGCATCTAAGTCACTTAAAAAATCTTTTGACATTTCTGGCATGTGAGCTGATGTAAAGACCATTTCAGCACCACTTGCTTTAGCATGTTCTAAATAGCGTAAATTATCTTGAAGTGAATACTCCGCTAATCCAATGTATACTGAGACCCCTGTTTTATGAGACTTATTATTCTTAATCGGCAAACTGCCTTTTGGACTGATTTCACGTTTTAAATACTTGATTAGTGTTTTGATTGAATTTTTAGTATATTCATATAAACAAACATAGTTTTTAATTTCAGGTATAAATACTAAATCATATGGATTACGCATTGAAATGACATAAACCGTTAAATTTAGTCCTAGTAACTTTTTAACAAGTTCTAGTTGTTCTTGATAAATATTAGCATTATATGTACAAATTACTACTTGTTCGTATTCTGCTGCTTGATCAATGATATTCTTTTGTTCTTCCACACTAGGCCTTACTGCCATCTTAATGGTTGCAATAGAAGGTATTTGATCTCTTACAGCTTTGACAATGCTCTTAGAATCAACTTCATCATCAGCGATGGAAGTCGCAAATGGGTCAGAAGCAATTAATAAGGTTCGTTCTTTCAAACTAAAAGGTTCACCTTTTACTAAAGTTAATGATTCATCAACAACCGCTTCAGCAAAACTATGATGTTCTTTGGTTATTAATACTTTGATAGCCTCATCTTCACTACTATTAACGAAAGCTTTTGCTTGGTCAAGTAGGTCTGCTTTAGCCTTTAATACTCTTTCAACTCGTTCATTAATTAAGTCTTCAGAGATTTCACCATTTATAACAGCGGCTTCAATTAAGTCAACTGCCTTCAATTGTTCACTCAAGGTATGGGAAATACATACTTGATTAGCTCCTGCTATCACTGCTTGAAGGGCCCCTTGATGAGTACCATAGTGATCAGCAATTGCTTTCATTTCCATACAGTCAGTAAAAACTAATCCTTCATACCCTAATTGATCACGCAATAAATCAGTGAGAACCTTTGATGATAAGGTAGCTGGGAGTTGTTCTTTCTCATACGAAGGGAATAAGATATGAGCTGACATAATTCCTTTAATTTGATTTTTAATGGCTTCTTTAAAAGGAACTAGCTCAACACTATTTAAACGTCCTCTACCAGCATCAACTTTCGGCAAGCCATAGTGAGAGTCAACATCAGTGTCACCATGACCTGGGAAATGTTTTCCAACACCTATAACTCCTGATTCTTGTAAACCTTGAGTATAACGAGCACCAAAAAGTGCTACTGTTTCTGGGTCACTACTGTAACTGCGCACTCCAATGACCGGATTGTATGCGTTTGTCGCAATATCCAACACTGGAGCTAAATTGACGTTTATTCCAAGGCTAATCAATTCTTGTCCAGAAATTTGTCCTGCTCGATAAGCGTATTCCGGATTATTGGTAGCACCTAGGGTCATATTACCCGGTAAGAAAGTAGCATCTTCTAAGATTCTAGTAACCATACCACCTTCTTGATCAATACTTACCAGTGGGTATATTCCTAATTCATTATATATTAATTCATATAACTTTCTATTAAGACGATATAATTGGCGTGCACTTTTGATATTTCGGGTAAATAAAATAATATTACCAATTTTGGCTTCTTTCACCATTTGGAGCACATGATCATCGATGTCTTCTGCCTTAAACCCAGCCATTATCAACTGGCCAATTTTTTCTCTTAAAGTAAGGTCTTGTAATTTTCTCATTTTAATCTAACCTCTAATATAATAAATACTTACTTCTGGTTGTAGTAAATTGTTTTGTTTCTCTTTCAATAATCGCAAATTGTTCAGCAAGTGAATACTCGCGTTCCAAAATATAATTACAACCAGTGTTATATTGTAACATCCGTGGACGTCCCTCTACATATGGTTTATTTACTTCAAAATCATTTGGATAAAGATCACGTATTACCTCAAGCATCGCCCAACCAGTACGAACCGGTAAAAACTTCTTTCGGTCTAAAATGTGAACTTGAACCCCGCCACACATTTCATCTTTATGTTTAGAAAATGTCGGCATAAAGTATTGAACTCTAAAATGAACCCCTGGAAGACCTAAATCATTTAGGGCTTTGGCCAGAGTTTCCGGTTTAATCCATGGTGCCCCAACTAGTTCGAATGGCAAGGTTGTTCCTCTTCCTTCGGAAACATTAGTTCCTTCAAAAACACAAGTTGCATTATAGGCATAGGTTGAATTAATCGTTGGGAGATTTGGTGACGGATATACCCATGGTAATCCCGTGTCCTCAAAACTCATTTCACGTTTCCAGTTTTCCATTGGGATGATAACCAAATCACAGCCAATGCCAAACTCTTCATTAAACATTTTCGCAAGTTCACCAATTGTCATTCCGTGACGTTGGACAATTGGATAGTAACCAACAAATGAACGATAAGTTAGGTCTAAAATATTTCCTTCAAAATCAACCCCATTTATCGGATTCGGACGATCAAATACAACAAATGTCTTGTTATGCTCTTTACAAGCCATCATTGAATAAGCCATTGTATATATATATGTATAAAATCTACTTCCAACGTCTTGTATGTCAATCGCAAGAAGATCAATATCTTTAAGCATTTCTTCAGTTGGTTTGCGGGTCTCTCCATATAAACTATAAACTGGGATACCAGTCTCTTCATCAATATAAGTTGCTACTTTCAAACCAGCTTGGACGCTACCTCTAATACCATGTTCAGGAGCATAGAGTGCTTTAAGGATAGTCTTTTCATTTAAAATGTCTATGCTACTTTTAAAGTTAGAATCAATTCCGGTAGGGTTAGTGATTAATCCAACTTTTTTCCCCTCAAATACTTCCTTGAAATCATCTAATCTTTCAATTCCTAATTTAATCTTCATCTTCATATTCCTCCTCGCGCGTTATTTTTTCATCGAAATTAATACTTACTAAAAAATTATATACCGGCTTTGTAATTTTGATCGCAAAATAGACCGGAGCACTAAAACCAAATAAAACCGAAATTGGTAAAAATGGTGCTATCACGATCGTCAACACAAAAAGTCCAAAAAGAATTAAAGTTGTTCCAAGAAACTTAAACGATATATAAGTGGTTGCTCTAAAAATATCCATCCCTTTAAGACTCGGAAAGTTGATTATTAGCAACGGGATATTTACTAATAAAAGCAAAATTAATAAAAACATAAAAAGCATTACATAAAAACCTGCTTGAGATAACAAGTTTTCTGTACTTAAACTTCCATAAAAAATAATACTATAACCACCAACCAAAGTGGCTAGAACAATAATTATCCAAACAGTAAATGATCTTTCAAAATACTTTTTAAAATTTCTAAAAAAAAGTTTAAAAGTATTAGTTATATCTCCATTCCCATGATCCCTAATAGTTGCATAAGCAGCTACTACTCCAGGAAGGAGGGTTAGTACCGGTAACATCATAAATATCATCATTAAGTTAATAACTAGAAGCCGATAAAGCCAATCAAAGAACGAAAAGGTTTTACTCTTTATAAGTTTTTCAAAATCCATAAAATCACCATCTATATTATCAGATGCCCATGGCATCTTTTATCCTTTAGTAAAAAATCAAAAATATATATTTATTATATCACATTTGCCTAGAAAATTCTACAAGGTAACTATTCATATTATTTCCTATTAGAGAATAAAAAAATCCTGAAGCCAAAGACTTCAAGACTACTTAATTTTTATGTCAGGAAACTCTAAAGAATGTTCAATTGTTTCTCCTAAGAGATCAAACTTATGCAGATATTTGCATAAGTATGTCTTGTAATCCCCTACTAGCATTCCTGGTAGAAAGGTAGGAATATTGTCAGGAATGCCAGTGTTTTCTTCATCCATAATCCACGATATCTTTTTCCAATCAATGATTCCTTCATCTGTTTTTACCGGTGTATGAATTTTTTTACTGTGATCAATTTCCCCTAGATAACAATACATTCCTCCTAAAGTTTCATAATCATCACTAATAATCCAACCAACTTTAGCTAGGCATTGTAAATCATCAACTACCATACCGGTTTCTTCAAAGAGTTCTCTTTTAGCACACTCATC
The DNA here is from genome assembly GCA_012838945.1 of Acholeplasmataceae bacterium. Classification (GTDB taxonomy): domain Bacteria; phylum Bacillota_I; class Bacilli_A; order ML615J-28; family CAG-313; genus DUOG01. The sequence goes on from DUOG01000078.1 coordinate 11,313, forward strand.
CGGAGTTTCACCATCTTCAATTCGACCACCAATACCATTCCATCTTCCCATCCAAGATGGCTTTTCGCGATTGATTAACAATATCTCATCTTCACATTTAATAAATACTAAGGTATATTTAAAAATCATAATTTTTCCTTCTTTAATGTTTCTTCAATTTCTTCTTTTGAAGGCACTGCATTCAAAACATACTTTTTCCTAACTGAAAGACCTGACACCACCCCAGCAAATCTTGCTGAAGTTTCTAGATCACTGCCGCAAGCTAGCTTGTATATTAGACTTGCGTTATATATATCACCTGCGCCAGTTGTATCAACAGCTTCCACAGTTAACGCTGATATCTTGGTTATTATCCCTTTATTATAAACTATTGATCCCTTACTTCCCAAAGTTACAATGACCGCTTCGAATGCACTCTCTTTTATTTTTTCAATTAAGTTCTCAATTGGTTCACTGTCTTTTACGTTGAAGATTACCTTTGCTTCACTTTCGTTTGGGGTAATAATGTCTACCTCTTCTAAAACTTTTCGTGAAGCAGAATTGGCTGGGGCAGGGTTTATTACAACTTTAGTACTCCCTCTTCGTGCAATTTCTATCCCTCGTTTTAACAAGGAAAGAGGATATTCTTGTTGCATCAATAAGTAGTCACATCCACCTATTAACTCCTCAAAACCATCCAAAACATCTGGAGCTATATCATTTGACATACCAGGATATACACAAACCATATTATCTCCCTGTTTATCAGTTAAGATCGCAGCCCTTGTTGTCTTTTTACCTTTAACTTTAATCAGATGGGGAATAATCCCTAGTTTATGTAATGTATTTTCTATAATAACAGCATAATCATCATCACCCGTAATTGTTAGAAAATGCACATCAGCCCCTAGTTTCTTTAAGGCCATTGCTTGATTAAAACCTTTGCCTCCCGGTTCAGTATGCAAATCCTTTGCAATCACCGTTTCTCCACTTTTATTAAAATGGTCAACTTCAAAGAACAATGATTCACCACTTAAGCCAATAACAAAGACAGTTGGTTTTTTCATTTTGATCCCTCTTTTACTCTTTGTACTTATTATATCAAATATTCAAGAAATAAAAAACTCCTTTATAAACTTAAGTTTATAAAGGAGTATCTTTTTACTATTCTAAATCAGCATCCGGATCGAATCCTAGGCGTTTCAATGTTTCAACAACATATGATTCACGGTATTCTTCCTTTGGATCGCGTCCATAGTATGATTTGAAGAATTCTTCATTGGCTTGTTCATAAGGGATATTAGCAATACTTGCGATAATTCTAGTGCTTCGGTCAATTAACTTTTTGTTAGTTGGAAGAACTTGAATCATCCAGTTACCCCAAACACGTCCCATTTTAGCCATTGTTCCAGTACTTAATAGATTAAATGCTAATTTGACCATTAAGTGTGTCATAAGGTCGGTACATGTGCGTGGTAATTCAACTGGAATATGAATTTCATTTTCAGCAAGCTTATTATTTGGAATATTACCCATACGAATTACAATTCCACCATCAAATTTAGGAAGGTATTTATTATACCAAGCCATAACTTCTGGGGTTGCAGAACCGTTAATATCAAGACATACTAAATGAGCAGGTTTTCTTGAGTAACGTGATGGATCATCGATGTTACCGATATTATATTGTTCAACTTCACTACTAGCAACTTTAGGAGGATTGTTGATAATATCTTTACTAGCCTTCATTTCAATATAGTCTTCTTTAGTCCAATCTAAACCTTTAATTGGACGACGGAATACATGTTGCCAAGCAACAGTATTTGGATATAATGGATCTTTAACATAAGCCCAACTTACTTCTGCTTCTTGGTCATCAAACTTTTTGAATGGTGGCAATGTGAAGGTTGGTTGACGTTCTGTAGTATCAGTTAAGATATCTAATAAGTAATCATGAGTTAGATATGTGATTAAACCTTTTTGCTTATAAGTATTAGTTTCATATTCAACTGCTTTTGCTAGACCTTCAAGAGCTTTACCGGTTGATAATGTATCTACTAATTTTTTGAATTCTTTTGCATAGTCTTGAAGTTCTAAGGCTGGAAGACCAACAACTTCGAGTTCTTCAGCAGTTAAGTTTTCTCTTAACCAACGAGCACATGCTACTTCAATAGCAGCACCTACTGCTAGTAATTCAACGGTTGTAACTTGCATTCTAGTTGAACCAGAAACAGCCATATTACCAACAAATAGACTAATCTTAATAATGTTTTCTCTTTCAAATACCAAACGAACACGGTCAAGGTGTTTTACTAGTATTTCTTTTGGATTACAGTATACATAATAGGTTGTACAACCTTGCTTATCGGCTTCAATAACCGAACCATTGATACTAGCAGATAATCCACACTCAGCTAGTCCAACAACAACATCACCAGGGCCAACGCCAGCTTCGATAATTTGGCGAGCACCAAAAGTCATGTAGTCTTCAAAGTTTTCAACTGAACGAACAAGAGCACGGTCACCGCCAGTTGTAAAACTATTAGAAACTTCACTAATTTCCATGAACTCTTGTTTTCTTGCTGGAAGTTTTTGAATAAGTGAAGTCCAGAAATAACGCCATGCAGCATCTAATTGAATTGCCATTCGCCCAGATGCACCAACACTTGAGAAAAGAAGCGTTTTTCTTTCATCAATTACACGTTTAATGTCATCGACAAGTCTTTTGAATTCAGGAGTTTCAAAAGCTTTTGACGCTACTGTTGGGATATCAGTATCAGCTGATAGGATTGTTTGGATACCAGCTGCTGTATCTCTTTTTATCGTAGCACTTAAATTTCTTGTGCGAGGATTTGATTGTTCAGTAGGGATCATTCCAAGGTGGAATTGCTTCTCGTTTTCAATAAAATCCTTGCTTGCCTTTTTATAGTCTAACATAAATACCTCCTAATATGTATTTATAATAATGGCCTATTTGACCTTTACTTATTTAATAAGTATACATAATAATTATATCACAGTGGTACCTTTGTTGCAAGTAAATGCCTACACCAAATAAATACTATTTCCAATATAAAATGACGTATTTTTTAATTTAAAAACTCACTAACAGAGTTCTCTGCTAGTGAGTTTTATCATCATTTAACTAAGGTATATTCCAAAAGTCTAATTAGGAAATATCAGCTAAGATACCTTGGTATAGTACAGTGATTTCTTCAAACACTGAACGAGCATCGTTACCTGCGAAGATTCCATTGATTTTTGGATATAATGCGTCACCACCGTAGTGAGAAGCACCTTGTGCACCAGCTGACATTGATGCT
>DUOG01000079.1 GCA_012838945.1 Acholeplasmataceae bacterium
AGCATCAATGTCAGCTGGTGCACAAGGTGCTTCTCACTACGGTGGTGACGCATTATATCCAAAAATCAATGGAATCTTCGCAGGTAACGATGCTCGTTCAGTGTTTGAAGAAATCACTGTACTATACAAAGGTATCTTAGCTGATATATCATAGCAATTCAACTTCTAATGAGAAATAATTAAATAGGATTTCATAATATCAAAAAATGAGCACGAATTAAATGTGCTCATTTTTATTTATTACTTTTTGATAGGCAAATCGTTTGCTTTCAAAAGGCTTTGGTAGATTTAAATCAACAATGCCACAATACTGGTATCCTAGTTTTGATAGTAAAGATTGCATAGAGATGTTTAGTTTATGGGTATCAAGTCTAATGTTATTAATACCTTGTGCCCTTGCAATTTCTTCGGCATAGGTTAACAGTGTTCTAGCAACCCCTTTTTGATAATGGTCTTTCCTTGTCGCAATCCTATGGATCACTAAATAAGGCTCATCATTTAGCCAAGAACCATCTATTTCTAAGTATGTTTTTTCTTCCTTATTATTTATATAGGCTACCCCAATTATTTCTTCCCCATCTAATAATATATATAAACAATCATTTAAAATATCATCTTTAATAGTAGTATGATTTGGGTAACCACTTTGCCATTGGTCAGAGCCACTAGCTTTAAGAAGCTTTTTGGCATCATCATATATAATATTGATCTTATCAATTTCATTAAGTTGGGCTTTTTTTATATGATAATTATTTAACATAAGTTTCACCTTCTTTTATATTTTAAATTCTAATAAAAAAATTGTCAACGATATAATAATAAAAGCAGGCAAAAAAGTGAAAAATATAGTATAATGTGTCAAAAGGGAGGAATATTGTGAAAACCAAACTTGAATATTTGAGTGAACTAGAAGGCGAATTGAAGTTTCTCAATAAGAAAGATCGTGCAGATTATCTGCGCTATTATCGCCAAAAAATTGACACAGAACTAGATTATGGTATTCCTGAAGAAAAGATAATAAAGAACTTGCCAGATCCACGTGCCCTTGCCATTAAGATATATAATGAAAAAGGTATCGACTATATAAAATTACAAAAGAGTAAGGTCAAGACGACAACTATTATTTTTACTATTCTTAGTTCGTTATTAATTCTTGGTACCTTTTATATTGGGATAAACGTATTGATTTTTTTAGGAAAAATGTTTGTTAATATGGTAACTTTATATGGTCCGTTTTTTAAGTTACCGTTTGTAGATTTATTTTTATCTGTTTTATTCTTAACAATATATTTACTTTTAGTAATACTGTTTACTGTCATATTGTTAGAGTTAATTTTAATGGTTATTAGATTATTATTGCATAGACTGTTTGACATTTATCCTAAGCTAAAAGATACTAACTTAGAACCTTATTCATTCTTTTATTGGATAAATAAAACTTTTAAAAATGATCAAGTGATTTATAAGGCCTTTGGGGTCTTGGCTTTGTTACTTATTGGAGTAGGAGTCCTAGGTTTCTTTAACAAAACATATATATATCGGGTAATGAAAAACACCCCTTTACATGAATCAACTTTAACCTTAAATGAGCTTGATCCAAATAACTTATCGATTGATGTAAGTAATTATGAAATGGGATTAGTTATCCTACCTAGTGAAGATGATAAGATTAGTATTAAATATAAATATGAAATCGATCATGATTTGAAATGGAACTTTACTGATAATACTTTATACCTAACTACTAAAGTTCCACGTCGCTATGATTTATTCAACTTGTTAAAAGAGCCACTTCAATATATATATATCTATCTTCCTAATAACGCAACTATCAATGATGTTAACTTAAAAATTACCTATGGTCAGATTCTAATTGACAAGACCAACCTAGATGAGTTAAATATTGAGATGTTAAGTGGGGATGTGGCCACCCAAGAAAGTACGATCAATAAGGTGTTAATTAATGCTAATAAAGTCAATTATCAAAGTAAAAACAATATCTTTAATGAGTTAAACTTAGAGGTAAAGTCAGGAATTTATTCATCAACTGATGATGTAATTAGTAATTATCAAATTAATAATATCTTCACTGATGGAAAAATCAAAAACTTACAGTCTGATACTATCACCCTAACTAACCAAAGTGGTAACTTTACTTTTGAGGAATTGTATGCCCAAAACTTTAATGTTAACACAAGTGGAGGATCATTTGTTATTGAAAAATATGAACTGGAGCAGTTTAAGTTCAAAGGAACAGGTATTGGTACCTTACGTTTAGTTGATGGAAAACACGTGCTAGCAGATATTGAAATGAATGATGGTGTTGTGTATACCACCGAAACAGATGGTGATATAGTAATTAAAGGGTATGACTTAAGTACCAATAGTACTAATCAGCGCAGTGGGAAACTAGAAATTACTCAAGAATTAGGTAACATCAGCATTATTAATGAACTTGATACACCAAATAAAATATCCCAACTAAAGTGTGTTGGTTCCGATGTCGATATAATGATCACTTCTACCTATATTGAAGAAATGGATCTCAATTTAGGAAAAGCCATTGTAATGATTGAAGAAGTATATGGACGAGTTGTTCAAATAAAAGTTAATTCAGGAGATTTAAATTATCATAATGAAAATTTAGAACACCAATTTGAATCGTTTAAAGCGACTATTCAACTTGGATCTAAGAATGTAAATATCCAAAATACAGTTGAATAGGGTGATATATATGTTAAAAGAATTTGATATAGAACTATATGAAGCGATCGAGAAAGAAAAGAATAGACAAGTAACCCATTTGGAATTAATTGCATCAGAAAACTATGTTTCCGATCATGTGTTAACTGTTACTGGTTCAATTCTAACTAATAAGTATGCGGAAGGATATCCAGGACGACGATATTACGGTGGTTGTGAAAATGTTGATGAAATAGAAGACCTTGCTAGGGCTCGTCTTAAAAAATTATATGGGGCGTCCTATGTTAATGTCCAGCCTCACTCAGGTTCGCAAGCTAATATGGCGGCTTATCGTGCACTTCTTAAAAATGGAGATAAGGTAATGGGACTAGCCCTTGATCACGGAGGACATCTAACTCACGGTCATAGTTTAAGTTTTTCCGGAATTGATTATGATTTTCACTCGTACTATGTTGATAAAGAAACAGAAATGATCAACTATGATGAACTTGAAGAACTAGCCAAAAAGATTAAACCAAAATTAATAGTCACCGGTGCTAGCGCATATCCTAGATCAATTGATTTCAAGAGATTTAACCAAATTGCAAGAAGCGTCGGCGCTTACTTAATGGTTGATATGGCCCATATTGCTGGGGTGGTAGCAGCAGGACTTCATCAAAATCCTATTCCTTATGCGGATATTGTAACATCAACTACCCACAAAACCTTAAGAGGACCCCGGGGTGGAATCATCTTAACAAATAATGAAGACATTGCAAAGACGATTGACCGCGTTGTTTTCCCAGGGATTCAAGGCGGACCATTAATGCATATAATTGCGGGGAAGGCAGTTGCTTTTAAAGAAGCATTGGAAGAAGATTTTATTACTTATCAAAAACAAGTAGTGACTAATGCTAAACTCTTAGCCGATGAACTACAGAAGAGAGGTTTTTATGTTGTAACGGGCGGCACCGATACTCATATGGTCTTATTAAATGTTAAGAAAACCCATGGTTTTACTGGTAAAGTGGCTGAAGTTGTTTTAGGAGAGGCTAACATTACTTGTAATAAAAATACCGTACCATATGATACTGAAAAGCCGCTGCTTGCGAGTGGTATTCGTTTAGGTACACCAGCGATTACAACTCGAGGATTCAAAGAAAAAGAAATAATAGAAGTAGCTGAACTAATCGCAAGGGTTTTAAATAATATTAATAATAAAGAAGTTATTTTAGAAGTTAAAGAAAGAGTTGAAGCCTTAACTAAGCCTTTTCCTCTTTTCCAATTACAAAAGGATTGATTTATGAAAATCAATCCTTTGTTTTATTTTACGGTAAATGTAATGAATCTTAAAACATCTAAGTAATCATTACTACTATAAGTGACTGTATCACTACTGATTAACTTTGCTTCAGGATAAAAGGAGGCTTGATAAGCATTTTCATGCTGTTTGAAACACACCTCAACTTCAAAATGATTTGGAAGCGATACTTGACAAGCATCAAATTCATTTTGTAATTTTTCTACTGCTTTAATTGTTTTATCATAAATCTCTTGGACTGTTAAATCAGGATGCTTGCTGATAACTGCTCCATGGATACCGGACTTCGCGGCTACAGTTTCAATTTTAGGATTTAACTGTTTTACTAACTTAGTTAGATTTTCATCGCCACTTACTAATATAACTGGCACTTTAAAGGTTTGGGCATAGTAGGTGTTAATTAAAAATTCACTAGCATCTTGACCATTAATTTTTATGTAATGATGACTTAAGTTTAAGGTATGTGATAATGGATTACCATCAGAACGAGCAGGGCTATGATAACCAATCATGATAGCAGCATCAAATGATTCATCTAGATAAGCCATCATATCACATATAGAACCAGTCCAACCTCGAATTAGTTTTACCTCTTTTGGTAAATCAAGATGGTTAAGGTTGCGAGCACTATCATGGGCATCTCTTACATATATATCAGTAATACCTTTGTCGATTAAAGCTTTACAACAAGCAACAGTTTCAGCAGTCATTTGTTGACGAAAGATTTCATATCCGGGTTTGTCAAGGATGGTTTCATCCCAATGGAAGTTGCCGTTTACTCCTTCAATATCAACACTGATAAATACTTTCATCATTTTTTCACCTTTGTTTTGGATTTTTCAATGATTAACTCTTCTTTAATGATTCCTGGAGTGGCCATATTTTGAATATCTAAGATAGTATCAAGATCTGCTTCGGGAATTAACCCTTCTCTTAAGATGATATCTTTAATAGAGGTATTAGTTTCTTTAGCTTCTAAGACAATTCTTGTAGTTGTGTCATAACCTAAATGAGGGACAAGTGGAGTTATATTATAGTCACTTACATTTTCTAATTGCTTTGAAATAAGTGGATTTACTTCAAGTCCTTCAATGGCTTTTTCTCTAAAGGAACGAACTGCTCTTCTGAGTGAATTAATTTGTTCAAAAATACTATATAGTATAACCGGAGTATAGACATTCAATTGGAATTGTCCAGCTTCAACCGCTTTGGTAATGGTTGTATCAAGACCAATTACATAAAAGGAAACTTGATTGACTACTTCTAAAATAACGGGATTAAATTTACCCGGCATGGCCGAAGAACCTGGTTGGACTCTTGGTAGTATTAGTTCTGAGAAACCATCAATTTGATCACCACTCATTAGTCTTAAGTCATTAGCCACTTTTGATAACTGGGTCGCTAATGTCTTAAAGGCTGAACTAAGCCATAAGAATGAATCTAAATTACTGGTATTGTCCATAAGGTTTTTGGCAAGGTGATAATCCTCTCCAGTATATTTACTGATATATTGAATTACTTTTTTAATGTATTTAGGATGAGCATTTAAACTAGTTCCGATGGCGGTTGCGCCAAGGTTAATTTCAAGCAAGCCCTTCATAGCGTCTTCAATTCGGGTCAAATGGCGACCAAAGGCACTGGCATATCCTTTAAACTCTTGTTCTAGAGTCATCGGAACAGCAGCTTGTAAGTGGGTTCTCCCCATTTTATAAACTCCTTTAAATTCAGAAGCTTTATTTTCAATACTAGAAATTAACTTTTTCATCTCAACAACTAGTTTTTTAGTTTGGCGATATGCAGCAATCTTGCCCGCTGTTGGGACAACATCATTGGTTGATTGTCCACAGTTGACATGGTCAAGTGGATGGACAATATCATATTTCCCCTTTTCGCCGCCAAGCATCTCATTAGCTCTATTAGCAATCACTTCATTGGCATTCATATTCATACTAGTACCGGCTCCACCTTGGATTAGGTCAGTAATGAATTGGCCATGAAGACGACCATTTAAGATTTCATCGCAACTTAGGGAAATGGCTCGTGCCCGGTCAGCATCTAGGAGACCAACATCAGCATTGGCATTGGCAGCTGCCTTTTTCACGGTAGCAAGCCCCTTAATCATTTGACGACTCAATCCTCTTTTTGTTATAGCAAAGTTATTTTTTCCTCTTAATGTTTGAATTCCATAATAGGCTTCAGCAGGAACTTGCAAAGCCCCTAAGGAATCAGTTTCAATTCGATATCTCATATGTCGAACCTACCTTTTCAAGTATATTATTATGTATAATTATATAATATCATATTTTTAATAAAAATGATAAAGAATGCAAAAATAATTACTTGTCCGCATCATAACTTATAAAAATAATAATAACATATATTAGGGGGTGAAATGAAGATGAAGTTAATTGTTAGCAGGGGGGATGTCCTTGAGGGAGAAGTAGTGATATCGGGTTCTAAAAATAGTAGCTTACCGAGTTTAGCAGCATTATTATTAACCAATGATGAAATAACTTTAAAAAATGTGCCAAGAATTTCTGACACGGAAGCAATGATAAAAATAATAAAAGATTTGGGATATAAAATAGAAAATCCCGAGCCCAATACGGTTACTTTAAAAGCCGGCAAAAGAAAGAGTTTTAAAGTTTTGAGTAGTGAGGTAGGAAAACTAAGGGGTTCATATTATTTAATGGGGGCATTACTTGGTAGTATAAACAATGTAATTATAAAGACACCAGGTGGTTGTAATCTTGGAGCAAGACCAATAGACTATCACTTAAATGGTTTTGAAAAACTAGGGGCGACCATTAAATATAAAGATGGCATCTATCATATCAATGCAAAGAAATTAAAGGGAACTGATATTACTCTGCCTCAAGAATCGGTTGGCGCAACCATCAATATTATGCTAGCAGCTGTAAAAGCTAAGGGCACAACTAATATATATAATGCCTCTTTAGAACCAGAAGTATTAGATGTTATTGCCTTGCTAAAGAAAATGGGAGCAATAATTAAAGTCCATAAAGAAAAGCAGATTGAAATTATCGGAGTCAAGAAGTTATCTGGTACGGAACATGAAGTGATTCCTGACCGAATGGAAGCAGGCAGTTATTTAATATTGGCAGGAACTAAGCCAGGAAATAACATTACTATCCGCAACGCAAATTATCAGCATTTAATAACGATCATTACCGTTTTAAGGAACATTGGGCTTAAGATTAAACGACAAAATGAGAAGATAATTGTTACTAGTCCAGAAAAATTAGGCAGGACTAACGTTAAGGTCGGACCATATCCATTTTTACCAACAGATCTTCAACAGAATTTAACGGCGCTGTTATTAAGATCAAGTGGAGAATCATCGATTGAAGAAACAATTTTCGAGAACCGCTTTAGCCATATTCCTGAACTAATTAAAATGAAGGCACAAATTGAACAAATGGGACGCATGGTAATTATTAATAATAGTACTTTAGTTGGAACTGAGGTTAGGGCCCATGATTTGCGGTGTGCAATGAGTTTAGTTGTCGCCGCATGTATGGCAGAAGGTGAGACAATTATTGAAAATGGTGAAGTCTTATTGAGAGGATATGAGGATCCGATCAGAAAACTAAATCAAATCGGGGTAAGAATTAGATTTGAATAAATAAGGGGCAAAGAGCCTCTTTTTTCTCTCTCTCTTTTAATTCCAAAACATATAAATTGCAAAGGGCAGTAGTTATTTGTTAAAATAGTTGTGAAAGGCGGGATAAAGATGTTAGATATGTTTTCCCAATATATATATTATTTAGACCTAGCTCTCCTAGGAATATTAGGTTTATTTGTTATTGGAGGATTAATTGCTGGTGTTAAAAAATCACTAATTAGTTTCTCCTTGTTAATTTTACTAGTTGTTGGCCTTTACATTGGGCTAAATCCGATATGTAATTTATTACTGGATGTTAATGCTGAGTGGATGGGAATTACATCTTTTCGTGAAGCCATTGTAAGTGAGATAACTAATAATGTTCCAGAAATCTCATCACTAATGATTGAAGGAACAGCGGTATATAATTTGGTAATGAATATTACGGTTACCGTTATGCGCTTGATAGTATTCTTTGTAGGTTCGCTGGTTATTGTCTTTGTGATTGAACCAATCCTAAGAGTAATCGTCAAAGTCATCTTAGGGGTAAGGAAGAAAAAAGGACAGAAAAAACTTCGTCTCTTAGGAGCGGGAGTTAACTTCTTAAAAGGAGTTTTCATTCTAACCTTAGTGTTCTTTCCTATTGGTGGTTCCATTGGTTTAGTGAAAGAATTACGAACTGTTATTGAAGAAACAAATGAACAAGAATTGGCGTTAATGCCACTGGCTGAAGGTTATGTAACTGATGAATATCAAGAAGTATTTGATTTAGTAGAAGCTTTCGAAAACTTAAGGTTTAAAAAGATTATAAATGTATCAAAGTTTGTTTTAGGAAAACCACTTGATGAGTATATCTTTAATAAAACCTTAATGTTAAAACACGAGGGCAAGAAGTCATATATTGTAGATGACTTAAAAGAAGGACTAAAGATCGCATCTATTTACTTAAGATATTCAGAAAATGGTGAATTTGATATATATCAAATATCTGAAGAAGACCTAACAACTATTGTTGAATCATTAAAGAAAATTAAAACAATTGATGTTATCTTACCGGTAGTAGTTGAGATTGCTTTAAACTTTGATGAAGTAAAGGCAGAACTCGAAAAGTTTAATATTAATGCTAATGATATTATTAACCTTAAGTGGGCCGAGGATTTTGATATTTTACTCGAAATTGGAAAAGAAGTAATTCTCTTAGGTGAGATAGATGAGGATTCACTATTAGAACTTGAAACTGCTAAGGTGCGCTCAATTATTAATAAACTGAGTTCAACATCAATCCTACAATATGCATTTCCTAAAGCCCTAGAGTATTTAGTTACCCTTGATGAAGTTAAACCATATTTAGGTGAAGACTTTACTTTTGACTTTGATAAAATAAATTTAACCACCGAACTTGGTATTCTTGTTGATATATATGATGAGTTAAAAGTAATAGGCTTTAAGGATTTTGATTTTGAAGAAGTACTTAATGACAACGATAAATTTGATGCGGTGCTTGCGATAGTTGGTAAAGTAGCTTCATCAGATCTCTTGAATCAAGCCTTACCAAATCTAGCCGATAATTTAATGAAAGAAGAACTGCCAGAAAGTTTTTCTGGTATCGTTGACATAGAAGGAGTAGACCTAAGCGAAGAGATTAATAAGGTATTGAACATCATCAAAGGACTCCACAATCTTGGAATTAACTTTGATAGTGGCTTCGAAGATATTGATCTTACCAAACTAAATACAGATGATGTTTTAGATATTATTGATCAGATCTTTGACTTAGACCTCTTTGATGAAAAGGAACTCTTCCGGGCTCTCTTTAGAGAACTTAAAATTGAAGGTGCCGATGACTATGATTTCGGTGATATGGATTTAGAAGTTGAAAAAGAAGCAATTAAACATGTTGTTAGTAAGATGGTTATCTTTATTAAAGGTGCTAATACAACTGATTTTGAAGACTTCCAAAATATTATAACTGATGAAACAAATAGAGAAAATCTATTGGATATCATCGCCTCAGCAAGTGATTCCAAAGTAATGGTTGAAGTAGTTTTAAAACTATTTAATTCAATGTTACAAGATAATATGCCAGAAGAACTTAAAGACATCATTGATCTTTCTAAATTACCAACTAGCAGTTGGCGCTCTGAAGCTGAAAAACTGCTTGATATCTTCCTAGATATAAATGATGCTAATCTCTTTGGTGAAGGACAAATGACCATAACCAATGATTTAGCTATTAAAATAATGACAAACATTTTTGACTTAGAATTGATTAAAGGTCAAGAAGAAAAAATCTTCAGAGAACTATTTAAAATGATTCCAGTTATTGATGGCTTTGAGCCAGAATATTCAAATGTTGATTGGTCGACTGAGCCAGATCGAATTCTTGATATCTTAAAAGCGGTTGCTGAAATAGG
>DUOG01000009.1 GCA_012838945.1 Acholeplasmataceae bacterium
CCTTTGGTAGTCTAGCTACAAAAAAATGAAACAAATCCACAGTGCCTTATTAAGATTATAATATAAAAATATGAAGAAAGGAAGATTATGCTCAATATACTATAATCATGTATTGAGTATACAAGTAAAAAATGATGACAATTAAAATAAACTATCAATCACAAAAGGTAAATGTTTATCTAAAAAGAAATATATTTAATCAAATAAGTAAAGTGCTTGATCTATCAAAAGAATACCTAATTATTACAGACCAAAATGTCGGTTCCCTTTATTTAAAAAGGTTAACTAACCAATTACAAAAAGCCACTTCCTTTGTTGTTGCTCCTGGAGAAAGAAGCAAATCCTTTGAAACAGTTAATCAAATTATTAATTTTATGCTTTCAAAAGATATCGGGAGAGATGTAACAATCATTGGATTAGGCGGCGGAGTGATTGGGGATTTGAGCGGCTTCATCGCTGGAATATATAAACGTGGAGTTCCTTTTATCAATATACCAACCTCACTTTTAGCTCAAGTTGATAGTTCAATTGGTGGTAAAACTGGCATCAACTTAGGAAACTATAAAAATCAAGTAGGTTTAATTAAACATCCACATACCGTCATAGTTGATCCATTATTCCTTGAAACCTTGCCCAAAAATGAACTATTAAATGGTTATGCTGAATTAATTAAATATGCCTTTACTTTAGATAAAACACTTTATGACTTATTAAAAGAGCGAGAAGACGCTTTAGATGAACTCATTTTGAGGGCACTCTCTATCAAAGCAAAAATTACTGAGAAGGATGAATTTGAACAAGGCGAGCGAAAAATACTCAATTTTGGTCATACAATTGGACACGCTATCGAATCACTATCCAATTTTCAAATAAGCCATGGAGAAGCTGTTGCCCTTGGAATGATTTATGAAACTACCAACACTGACATTTTAGAAAAACTAATTGAATTATTACAATTATATAAACTACCAACTGAATACCCTAATTTTAATATTGAAAATATAATAAATTTTATTAAAGCCGATAAAAAAAGAACTGGAGATTTGTTGACTATTCCGGTAGTAGAACAAATCGGTAGTTCTTCTTTAGAGACGCTATCTATCTCAAAATGGAAGGAACGATGGCAATGAGTACCTTTGGAAAAAATATTATAATTTCTCTTTTCGGTGAATCACATCAAGAAGCAATTGGAATTACTATTCATAACTTTCCCCCTAATATTGCCCTTGATCTCGAAGCTATTGAAAATAAATTACTATTAAGAAAAGGATTAGCTGAGATAAGCACTACTCGAAGAGAAAAAGATCATTTTAAAATAATTAGTGGTTTCTATCAAGGTAAAACAACCGGTGCCCCGCTTACTTTTATCATACCAAATTGTGATATTAATAGTGGAGACTACACCAAAGGAACCATTCGCCCAAGTCATAGCGATTTACCTTATCACATCAAATATCAAAAAGCAAATGACTATCGCGGCGGTGGACATTCTTCGGGTCGATTAACCGCCCCTTTAGTTATTCTAGGTGCTATTTCTGAACAACTCCTAAAAGAAAAGGGAATTGTTATTGCATCACGAATAAAAAGCATTGGAGAAATTGTTGACACAATCCCAATTAACCAGAACTGTGTAAAAAGCTTATTGAATGATTCTTTTCCAGTGATAGACTCTAAGATTAAAGATGAAATGCTTAAGCAAATCAAAGAAGTCAAGAATAATGGAGATTCAATTGGAGGAATGGTTGAGACCGTCATCTATAACCTCCCAGCCGGTCTTGGCGATCCGTTCTTTGATAGTGTGGAAAGCATCATTGCCCATTTAATCTTTAGTATCCCTGGGGTCAAAGGGATTGAATTTGGTGATGGATTTGACATTACCAAAAAACGTGGATCTGAGGCAAATGATCAAATACAAATAATTAATGATAAAATAACATTCCTTTCTAATCATTCAGGTGGTATCAATGGTGGGGTTACCAATGGTGAACCAGTGCGATTTACAACCGCCATCAAACCTACCTCATCTATTAAACTTCCTCAAAAATCAATAAATATTGAAACGTACGAAAACACAACCTTAATTATTGAAGGAAGACACGATCCATGTATTGTTCCTCGAGCCTTACCCGTTATTAATGCTTTAACCTCGTATGCTATCTTAGATCTTCTTCTTGAAAGGAAATTTTAAATATGAGTGACTTAAAATATTTACGTAAACAAATAGATGACCAAGATGAGATCATAATGAAGGCCCTTGAAAAAAGATTAGAAATTGCTAGGGCTATTGGCAAGTTTAAACAGGAAAACAAGATAGAAATTACTAACTCTAACCGCGAACTCGAGATCTTAAAAAGATGTGAAAATTATCAGTTTTCAACTCATATTAAAGCAATTTATCAATCGATATTTTCCGAGTCAAAAAAGGTTCAAACACAAAAATATGCATTGGTTGGTCAAAATATTAACTACTCATTATCACCTACTTTCCATAAAGAAATAGTTGGACTTGATTATGATATAATTGATACTGATGACTTTCAATCAGTCATAAAAAGCAGAAATTTTTTAGGAATAAATGTTACAATTCCCTTTAAAACACAAGCTTTTGAAGCAGTTGATGAGTTAAGTCCTGAAGCAATAAAAACATCCGGTGTTAACACCATTATCAATCGCAATGATAAGCTAATCGGTTATAACACGGATTATCTAGCATTTAAACAGTTGCTAAAAACTTTTGATGTCAATATTACAAACAAAAAAGTTATCATTATTGGTAATGGCGCAACCGCCCGAACCGTAAAAGCGGCCCTTAAAGACCATAATCCTAAAGCTATTATTAATCTAGTTCGCACAATTAGGAACGAAAATGAAGCGCTAATAAGTCAATATAAAGATTTTTTAGATTATGAAGTAATAATAAATACAACCCCTTATGGTTCGGCCTCTAATTTTCAATTAGAACCTCTATTTGATTTGGATGACTTTTATCAATTAGAAACAGTAATTGATGTTATCTATCAGCCATTAAATAGCCCTTTATTACAATCAGCAAAATCTAAAGATGAATGTCGTACGATAAATGGACTTTATATGTTAATAGCTCAAGCCTTTTATGCTGATGAACTATTTTTAGATGCAAAGTTAGATCCGTCAATTATCGATCGCGTCTACCAAAAATACTTTCAAGTTCTTCCCAACATTGTATTAATTGGAATGCCTTATTCAGGAAAAACTACTATCGGTAAATTGATTGCTAAACTTACTGATCGTGAATTTATCGATACCGATTATCTGTTGGCCGAGAGGGGTCAAGATTTAAATAAAATTTTAAATAGTGGCGGTACTATTGATCGATTCCGTAAATATGAAAGCGAATTAATTAAAGAGCTTTCCCTTAACCAAAACAAAGTCATTGCTACTGGAGGTGGTTCCATTCTAAATCCAAAGAATGTAGAACTGCTTAAAGCTAATGGGGTATTGATTTGGTTGAGTCCAAGTTTTGAAAATCTAACCAATCGAACTGATGGTAGTAGACCACTAGCTAAAAATACTGAAGAATTAGAAAAACTATACTTAGAACGATTAAGTTATTATTTGACTGCTAAAGATATCATTGTCCATAATAATGGTGATATTGAAGATGACGCAAAAAAAATATTGGAGAAGTACTATGAATATCTTAATAATTAATGGTCCTAATTTGAATTTTTTAGGTATCCGCGAACCTGAAATCTATGGTTATCAAACCTATGCTGATTTGATAAAATACTTAAAAAAATTAAGTAGGAATTACAAGATTAAAGTAAAAACCTATCAATCTAATCACGAAGGTGATATAATAGATTATATTCAAAATAAATATCAAAAATTTGATGCCATCATTATTAATCCAGGAGCCTTAACCCATTATTCTTATGCCCTTTTGGATTGCATTAAGTCTATTTCCGTACCAACAATTGAAGTACACTTAAGTGATCTCTCCAAAAGAGAATCATTTAGACAGAATTCGGTTATTGCTGAGGCATGTGTTGCTTCGATTATGGGCAAACACTTTGAAAGTTATCATGATGCCATCAAGTTTATTGTGAGAGGGTTGAAACATGAATGATTTAAAATTACTAACCAAAATAAAAAAGCCTCTAACAATCGACAACATTACTTTCGATAATAATAACTTAGTTGTGATTGCTGGGCCATGTGCTATTGAAGACTACGATAGTCTATTCCAAATGGCTACACTCCTAAAAGAAAACGGGATTCATTTTATGCGAGCCGGAGCCTATAAACCGAGAACATCACCTTATTCCTTTCAAGGCTTGGGTGAACAAGGTTTAAAAATGCTCGCAAACATCAAAGAAAAAACCAAGATAAAAATAGTAACTGAAATAACCGATATTTCAGATTTGCCACTTTATCTTGATTATGTTGACATTATTCAAGTCGGTGCTCGCAATATGCAAAACTTTTCTCTACTAAAGGCCTTAGGCAAAACCAATAAACCAATTTTATTGAAACGTGGCTTTGGTAATACCATTGAGGAATGGTTACTCGCTGCTGAATATATCCTCTTAGGGGGGAACCAAAATATCATTATGTGCGAAAGAGGTATAAAATCTTTTGAAACCTCTACTCGTAACACTTTAGATATTAGTTCAGTTCCTATCATTAAACAATTAACAGCTTTACCGGTTATTGTTGACCCAAGTCATGCAGCGGGACGATCCGACTTAATTGCTTCATTATCACTAGCAGCAGTTGCTGCTGGAGCCAATGGTCTTTTAATCGAAGTCCATCCTAATCCTAGAGAAGCCCTTAGTGATAAAGAGCAGGCTCTAGGAACGAATGAATTTCTTCAATTAAATAACCAATTACAAGGCTTAAAATCCTATCTAAATGCTAACAATATTCACAATAATTTTTAAGGAGGGTTAGACTAATAATATCATCCATCCCTAAAAACATTTCTATGTTTTCTTTAGGAAAGAAATTTAGGATTTGTGATGCCTCTTTAAATTCATTGTTGTTAATCTCTTCGTGTTCGGTTCCATTTTGATAGACCGACAACACATAACTAAACAACTTACTCAAGTGGTTGCATGCTTGATTTAACGCTTCCACTTCTCCTCGTTCGGAACTACCGATCGATAATACATATTTACCATTTTCATAGTAAAGTGTCTGTTTGACATTTAAATGGGGATTGATTGCAGTCGTTAAAAGCGACTGCGCTTTCTTTTTTAGGGGGGCTAGTTCTCGGTTCTTATATTTCATTGAAACTAAATTAGCCAAATATCCGTCCATAGTAATTTCTTCATTTAATAGTTTTTGATACTCTTGAAAAATATCTTTATTGGGGTCAATTGTTAATGCATTTACCAGTTGTAAAAATTGATGAGGGTTATTAAAGATTTCTTCTGGAGTAAAAACACTATAAACTATTAAATGAGCCAAATAAAGTTTTTTGTCATAGATAATAATTTTACTATTAGTTTCAATTAGCATGTCCCACAATTCTACTAGCTCTAGCTTGTCCATCGAATTCATTTCGTATAAGCGCTCCCAAAGCGCATCGGAAATTTGACAACGAACAAAATACCGGTCACCAAAAGCAAAATGACCATCATTCACCATTATTTTGTTGCTTTTTTTCATTAATTAATTTTCACCACCTTCGCCTTAATTATAACAGATAGTAAAGCACTATTCAACATAATTCGTCCAACTTTTTCCAACAAGTTTCGACACTTAGAGCGAAGATTCTAAGAAAAAGATATATTTTTTTTATAGACTTTGTCTAATACAATATATTATTGTATTAGGCTATTTCTAATACTTCACCAAAACTTTTGGTATTCTCTTGATATTCGACATAGAATCGATCATTCCCATAAACGTATCCAATTATTTGAAATCGGTTGGAATTAATAGAAGTCTCTTCTAAAATGAACTTAAAGAAACGACCTTCAACACTTAAATTTAAATCTTTTGCAAGATTATTATCTTTTACTTCCATTTCTTCTAAAGTCGCATAGTATCTTTCTTTAACCTTATCATCTTTAGTCTCATAATTTGAATATGAGGTTGGAACCGATAACTCATCTATTTTCACTACTTTTTCATAGAAAGGAATGGCTGCTTTTGCTTCAGAGAGAACGTTGCTTTTTCTAGCCCTTTCAGTATAAGATAGATAACTTGGAACAACAACGGCTGCTAATATTCCAATTATAGCAATAACAACTAATAGTTCAACTAGAGTAAAACCTTTATTATTTACTTTCACGATTCAAACCCCCTTACAAAATTAAAAATTCATTAGTGTCTAGCATATAATAGATCTCGTATTTACCGCCTTCAATATAAACAATACTATCTTCCATAACTAGGATATCGATATTTTCATCATATAAAATACCAGTTTCTTGATAATAGAACTGCTTACATATCGATGAGTCATCAAATTCATCATAATTGGTAAACACCATTTTTACATCAGTACCATTTTTATCAAACGTATACTCAACACCACTAATAATGGCATAATCCATTCGTTTTTTAAACTCAACAATTTCTTGTTTTTTTAGTTCTAATCGAGTATGTTCAATATAAGAAGTATAAGAAGGAACTAATACAGCTGCTAATATTCCAATAATAGCAATAACAACTAATAATTCAACTAAAGTAAAACCTTGATTTTGTTTCATTTTTTTAACTACCATAATTTCTCCTTTTACAATGATATTTGTCAACTTGCACGGACATTATATCGAAGGCCAAGGTTAAAAGCAAGGTTTCGAGGTTGAAAAAAAATTCAAAGATTTGCATCTTTGAATTCTATTCTTTATCATATAAGATTGTCGCAAGTTCAGCCACTGTAGTATCTCCATTAAGCACTGCATGACGGCATGTATCCCATAATGTCAACATTCCATTATCTACCGCTTTTTTCTTAATGTGCTCTACTGGACGTCTTTGTTGAATCATTTCGCGCATTTCTGCATCGATATATAGAATTTCATGAATCCCCATTCGGCCATGATATCCCGTATGGTTACAAGCTGGGCATCCTTTTGCGGCATAAATTATCGTATTTTCTTTTATTTCTAATAATTTTGCTTCAGCAGCAGTCGCCTTGATTGGTTGACGACAATATTTACACACTCTCCGAATTAATCGTTGAGCAATTACCCCGACAACCGCATCGGCTACGAAGTATGGTTCTACTCCCATATCGATTAAACGAGTAATGGAACCAGCAGCATCATTGGTATGGAGTGTCGATAATACTAAGTGTCCCGTAATAGCTGCTCGAATCGCAATTTGTGCAGTTTCTTCGTCTCGGATCTCACCGATCATTATGACGTTCGGGTCTTGACGTAAGATACTTCTCAAAGTCGAAGCAAAGGTTAGATTTGCCTTTGGGTTAACTTGAACTTGGTTAACCCCTTGAATAGTATACTCAACTGGGTCTTCTACCGTAATAATGTTACGGTCTTTTTTATTTAGTTCCTTGATAAAGGAATATAGAGTCGTTGACTTTCCACATCCTGTTGGTCCAGTAAGTAAGATAATACCATGTGGTGTTTGTAAGATTTTATCAATCAATAAATTTTCTTCAGGTAGAAAGTCTAAATGATCCCGATCAAAGGCAAAAGCAGTGGTATCAAGAATCCGAATAACGATACGTTCACTATGAACCGTCGGTAATGTTGATACCCGGAAGTCATAGTCATTCTTATCGATATTCATTTTAATTCTACCGTCTTGAGGGATTCTTCTTTCAGCAATATTAATTCCAGCCATAATTTTAATTCGGGTTGAAACCGCTGGATAATTGCTTTTATCAAATGTCGTTGATTCATGCAAGACACCATCAATACGATAACGAACCCGCACTATATTTTCAAACGGTTCAATGTGAATGTCACTAGCTCTTAAGGTTATTGCTTCACGAATGATTGAGTCAGTCAACTTAACTGCTGGAGCATCTTTAATATCAACATCTTCTAATTCAGATTGCTCCGCAACTGCTTTGGATTTTATTTTGATATCACTTTGTAATTCTTGGATTGCTCGATCAGTAAGTTCTTTTGAGAA
Organism: Acholeplasmataceae bacterium; assembly: GCA_012838945.1. Taxonomy (GTDB): domain Bacteria; phylum Bacillota_I; class Bacilli_A; order ML615J-28; family CAG-313; genus DUOG01. The sequence goes on from DUOG01000009.1 coordinate 8,095, forward strand.
GATGATATCATTATGTTTTTTTATTTGACTACGAACTGAAACACCAACCACATATTCTTCTTCAATGAAGCTAAACATTTTATTATTTGCTTCAAAATCAAACGGATCACTAATAACTACTAGTAGTTTCCCATTTTGATAGGTAATCGGCATAACTCCATTTTTTGAAATAAATTCACTCGATACTCGTTTGACAACATCACGATCAATTACGTACTGATCTAGATTGCAATATGGCATCTTAAAGTATTGAGCATATACTTTAGCATTGTCTTCTTCAGTAACTAAATTTCTATTTAGTAACTCTTTATCTAAACGTAATGATTGTTCATTACATGTTTCTACGATATGTTCAATTTCTTCACGACTAATTATCTTTAATAAATTATAGACGCGGGATAATTCATTATTTAATTGCAAGATATCCCTCCTTTTATCCTATGCTATTCATAATACTCATCATTGGTAAAAAGATTGAGATCAAGACTACAGCCACGATTACCCCAATAACCATAATCAACATTGGTTCAATCATTTGGGTCATTTGACTAATAGAATGGTCTACTTGATCATCAAAATAACTAGCCGTTGAGTTTAAAATGTTATCAAGTTCTCCAGTCATCTCCCCAACAGCAATCATCTCTATCAACATCGATGGAAAAATATTTACTGCTTCTAGCGATTTAGCAATTGGTTGTCCCATCTTAATTTCTTCACACACAAAATTAAATTTTTCTTCTACTACTTTATTTCCTAATAGACGTGCCATAATATTCATCGAATCGATAATCTGCATCCCACTACTTAAGAGAGTACCAAATCCTCTCGCAAAGCGAGACGTTACGATATTTCTTGTGATTTTTCCAATCACCGGCATATCTAATTTTAACTTATCATAGAACTTCTTACCAAAGGTTGTCCTACCGAAAAACCAAAGGAAGATAATAGCTAGTATGATTCCTAGGAGGATACTAGAAATATTTGTGGTGATATAATCACTAATATCCATAATAATCTTGGTTATTTGAGGCATATCGCCGCCGAGATCACTCAGTAAGTTTTTAAAGTTAGGAAGAACGAAAATCATGAGTGCCGCCAAAACTACTAAAACCAACGTAACTAAAAACACTGGATAAACAAGGGCGCTTTTTGCCTTTTGTTTAATTTTACCGTCTTTTTCATAATAATCAGCAAGCTTCAACATTATATCATCAAGGTTCCCACTAACCTCACCAATGTAAACCATGTTTCTAAAGAAAGTTGGGAAGGTCTTTGGATATCTACTAAAAGCTTCCGATAGTAGTTTTCCGGTCAAAAGATCATCATAGACACTTTCTAATAACGATCTTAACTTGCGGGATTCAGTGGTTCTCATTAAGTTAGCAATTGCATCAACAATTGGAATCCCCGAGTTAATCATAATCGCAAACTTACGACAAAATGAAGTTAAGTGTCGACCTTTAACTCTTTCTAAGAAGGCAAACATTTGGGAACTTTCTTGAATCTTCCGATGAGATACTAAGAAATATTCTTGATTATTTAACATCCTTCTTAAATCATTTTCATCATCTGCGACTAAGATGCCGCGTGATATTTGACCAAAGCGATTTTTTGCCTTATAGCGAAACTTAGGCATTAATCACCCCTCCTATGCATTCATTAATAAATTCACGTACCACGAAAGAATTTGGTTACCGACAAACAAAGAAATAATAAATCCAAATGCTA
>DUOG01000080.1 GCA_012838945.1 Acholeplasmataceae bacterium
CTTTTCTTTCGTTATACTCGACTTCATCAATTTCATCCCAACCATCTTCGGACTCTTTGAAGAAACGATTAATTTCTATTTTTTCACCATCTGGTTTAATTGCGTAAAATATACCAACGGTATCGAAGTCGCCATTTTTTCGGTCGGTTAAGAAGTTTTCACAGTAAACCTTAATTGGTTTCCCGGGAAAATACGGCATAGTGATTGGGAACATTTCATCGATAATTCTCTGAACCAAACCACTATAATAAGTTACTTCTGTATTATTAATATCGATACAATAGTATCTATCGATGTCTTTGTATTCCACAGTTCCATCAGCGTAAACGTATTTGAATAAAGAGCTCATTCGTTTGCATTGGTAACTTCGACGACCTTCTTCGGGTAGGTACTCTGAAATATCACTCCAAATATCATCAGTATCCTCAATAGGAGTCAGTGGCTTACCATCGATCAGGCGGTTTAGAATTTGTTTAGTCAATCTAATACTGAATCCACTATGACCATCTTCTATGAGACTTTTATAAGCTTTTAAAGCACTCTCATAGCGAGCACAAGCATAGGCCCAATCACCATCTTCAACTTTTGAATCAGCTCTTTCACGTTTACAAACAATCTCAATTTCTCTTTCAGCCCAAGTTTTCATACTCATATTTTTTTTCTCCTTTCAAATATAAAATTACCACTTAACGTATTTACTCTCGTTAAAGTTCTTTTTTTCTTTAAGAGACCTACTGATACCTAAGTCGATTCCACTTCTAGATTTTAAATGATAATAGTACAAATCTGTGTAAGTGGTATTAAGCCTGTCTATCCTACCAGCAGCCTGCACCATTACTTTGTATGAGTAATTCTGGGAGTAGAATATAATTGTGTCGGTCTTAATGCAGTTCCAGCCTTCACAACCGGCTGTATATTGCACGAGGTAAACCCAACTCTTACTGTTTGGGATGGGTTCATGTTTGTGGCCATTCCATTCAGCTACTTTCACTTTTGGACCATAACTCAAATTTCTAAGAATCTCTAACTCGTAATCGAAGTTGTAAAATATGATTACTCGCGGATGCCGTTCGAAAATTTCTAAAACAGCTACTTGTCTGGATTGGTCCGAATTTACGATTTTACGCCAAATATAACAAAGCCCACCAGCGTTCATGATGGGTTCGTTTTTATATGGGTCCCAACGAGTTCGAGAAACTTCCTTATACTGCTCAACGCTATAGGAAACGTACACATCTTCGTGGTGTGATATAGTTTCTCGCTTGAAATCCATCGTTACAAGAATACTTCGTCTTAGTTTTAGAAGCTTTCCCGTGTTAATATAACGGTCGACCTTAGGAAATTTCGTAAAGCGACTATAGACAATATGTTCTCTAGTAAATGCTGTCCGGTTTTTATAGAAACCATTTGCGATGAAGACTGGAATATAATCCTGCCATGTATCACCCGGGGTTGCAGATAGCAGAATCCAATCGTTGTTCTTAACAATTTTAAGAAAAGACTTTACCCAAGCACCGCTTCCAATCACCCGTTGCTCATCAAATATAAAGAAAGCATCGGTGACATCAACGTATTTTCCGATGTTATTCCAACTATCAACAATTACTTTGTGATTGTGATAGAGGTTAGTTTCTGGATGAATAGAAAGAAGGAATGGTGAAAGTTCGCCCTCCCATTCTAAAGTGTCTCTTTTTCTTGCAGTTGTTATAATGTATAGGTCTTTAGGAGAATCGTCCATTGGAATATAATCACCACCGATTAAGCTGTCTGGGTCTCCTCCATTTTGGAGATAATAATAAGACAGAGCAGTTAAACTTTTTCCAGAACCAACTCCACCACAAAGAATACATCCATTTTTCATTTTTTTTACAGC
>DUOG01000081.1 GCA_012838945.1 Acholeplasmataceae bacterium
AGAGGAATTTTAACAAAACGACCGAAAGTTTGAGTTAAAAAGTTATCCACATAATCCACACTGTTTTAGTTGTCGGCTTAGTAATCAGCACATTAAAGGGTTTACATAATATATATTATAGGAACATAACTAAAATTAAAAAATGAAGGGTTTTGGATTTATTGTGGTTAGAATATTGACTTTGATGTAGTTTGAAACGAGAAAATAATGTCGTTTTGAATTTTAAACTGCCCACACTTCTTCTTTTGGTGTAGTTTATAAACAAAATAGAAGTTCGGGCGCAAATCGAAATTCTCTAACTTGTACTTTCCTTTAAGTGGATCTCTTGGAACTCGTTTAGACCGTTTTTCATAAAAAAGTGGCGAATAATATTCTGCCTTATAAAAAGTTAAAATTTTACAGCACTAGTTCTTCTTCTACTTCTCATGTGTGTCTATATATTTTTATGTAAAAAAATAAGACTTGATTAGATCAATCGAAATCTTGCAAAACATAAATTAACTAAATTCAATTTAAAATACTAGAAAATTTAATTTTAAATTACTTTATAAAAAATATAAACTAATAAAAACAAGCAAAAAACCATATTTATAAATAGAATAAATAAAGGTGATATGCCACTTTTGTCTATCTATAATATATATAAATAAAGTTAATTTACGATTTTTATTTTGTTTATAATAATTATATATAATCTCAATTTGCTGTTTTGTTATTATTTATAAAAAATATAATTTTTCTTAGATATAACTTAACTTTTATAATATTGTGTTTTGAAAAATATTACCACATATACTTCTGCTTTTCATTTGTTAATTATTGAAATATTCTTAAAATCAATTTTCTCATTGAATTTATATTTGATAACTCGTTGTTTTGTAAATTATAAAAAATATAAAATACTCCAATTTACGGTTTTTTATCAATTTATAAAAACTATAGATAAGTCCAATTTACGGTTTTATTTATTATTTATAAAAAATATAGATAATGATATTTATTAGCATTTGCTGTGGCAAATCGAGGTTTAATTATTCTATTAGTTGGTCATTTCGATTTGTCGCTTTCAAATAAAAAAAGACGTCATTTTTGACGTCTTATAATTATTAATTATTTCTTAGATCTCTTTTCTTTAATAGCTGCTTGAGCTGCTGCTAATCTCGCGATAGGTACTCTGTATGGAGAACATGATACATAGTCTAATCCTGCTTTATGGAAGAATTCAACTGAAAGTGGATCTCCACCGTGTTCACCACAAATACCGATATGTAAATCTTTATTTCCTTTACGTCCTAATTCAACTGCCATTTTAACTAATCTACCAACACCTTCTTGGTCAATAGTTTGGAATGGATCTGATTCAAAGATTCGCTTATCTTGATAGTCTTTTAAGAATCCTGCAGCGTCATCTCTTGAGAATCCGTAAGTCATTTGAGTTAAGTCGTTAGTACCGAAACTGAAGAAATCTGCTTCTTTGGCAACATCATCAGCTAGGAAGCATGCTCTTGGAATTTCCATCATTGTTCCTACTTGATATTTCATGTCTAATCCAGATTTTGAGATTAATCTATCAGCTGTTTCAACAACTACTTTTTTAACATATTGTAATTCTTTAACATCACCGATTAATGGAATCATAATTTCAGGAACTAAATTCCATTCTGGATGAGCTTTTTGAACTTTAATATATGCATTGATTAATGCAGTAGTTTGCATCTCAGCAATTTCAGGATAGCTAATTGATAATCTAACTCCACGGTGTCCCATCATCGGGTTAAATTCGTGAAGTGATGTTACGATTGCGTTAACTTCTTCAGGATTTAGCTTTAATTCTTCAGCTAATTCTTTAATGTCAGCCATACTTGTTGGTAAGAACTCGTGTAATGGTGGGTCTAAGTATCTAACTGTAATCGGATGACCTTCCATCGCAACGATTAAGTTTTCAAAGTCTTGTTGTTGGATTGGTAATAATTTATCTAATGCGGTGCGTCTTTGAGCTCCAGTTCTTGCTAAAATCATTTCTCTCATCGCTTTAATTCTTGTTCCTTCAAAGAACATGTGTTCAGTTCTAACTAGACCGATTCCTTCAGCTCCGAATGCTAATGCTTGTTTAGCATCTGCTGGAGTGTCTGCGTTTGTTCTAACGCCTAATCTACGATGATTGTCAACCCATCCCATGAATTCCTCAAAGTAACCAGAAATCTTAACCGGAACAGTTTTAACTTTTTCACCATAAACATTACCAAGTGTTCCGTCTAATGCAATCCAGTCGCCTTTAACCAGTTTTTTGCCACCTAATTCAAAGTATCCCATTTCTTCATTAATAAAGATGTTATGAGCTGATGTAACACATGTTTTACCCATTCCACGAGCAACAACTGCTGCGTGAGATGTCATACCACCACGTGCAGTTAAGAATCCTTCTGATAAGTGCATTCCTTCAATATCTTCTGGCGAAGTTTCTAGTCTAACTAAAATTGAAGGTAGACCTTGTTTGTGGAAATCTACTACTTGATCAACTGAGAATGCAACAACTCCAGTTGCAGCACCTGGTGATGCTGGAAGACCAGTACCAATAGGTTTAATGTGTTTTAATTCTTCTTGATCAAATGTTGGGTGTAATAAGTTATCTAAGTGTTCAGTTCCAACTAACATAATCGCATCTTCTTCAGTAATTAATCCTTCGTGAGCCATGTCAACTGCGATTTGTAGTGCGGCATGAGCTGTTCTCTTACCACTTCTAGTTTGTAGAATATATAATTTTTCGTTTTCAATAGTAAACTCAACGTCTTGCATATCTTTGTAGTGAGTTTCTAAGAATTTCATAATATCAATGAATTCTTTATGAACTTTAGGTAATACGTTAGCTAATGTATCTAGATGTTCAGGTGTTCTAGTTCCGGCTACAACGTCTTCACCTTGTGCGTTCATTAAATATTCACCGAATACTTTATTTTCTCCAGTAGCTGGGTTACGGCTAAACGCAACTCCGGTTCCTGAAGTAGGTCCCATGTTACCATAAACCATTTCTTGAACGTTAACTGCAGTTCCCCATTCGCTTGGGATTCCGTTCATCTTACGGTAGTAGTCAGCTCTTGGGTTTTCCCATGATCTAAATACTGCAGATACAGCTCCTAATAATTGTTCTTTTGGATCAACTGGGAATTCCGAATTAGTATTTTCAAAGTAGATTTGTTTGAACATTTTAACCATTAATTTTAAGTCTTCAGCAGTAAATTCACTATCTAACTGAATTCTTCTTTCGTGTTTCATTTCATCAATTAATCTTTCAAATTTAGATTTATCGAATCCTAAAACAACGTCAGAATACATTTGGATAAAACGACGATATGAGTCATATGCGAATTGTGGATTTCCAGTTGCTTTTGCTAATCCTTCAGCAACCTCATCATTTAAACCTAAGTTTAAGATTGTATCCATCATTCCTGGCATTGATACTCTAGCTCCAGAACGAACTGAAACTAATAATGGATTAGATGGATCTCCGAATCTTTTACCAGAAATTTTTTCTAGTTCTTTAACATTTTTGAAAATTTCTTTTTCAATTGATGCAGAGATTTTTTCTCCATCTTGATAAAATTGAGTACAAGCTTCTGTAGTTACAGTGAAACCTTGAGGAATAGGTAAACCTAATTTAGTCATTTGTCCAAGGTTCGCACCTTTTCCACCAACTAAATTTCTCATTGTTCCATCAGTTTCATTAAACAAATAAACAAATTTTTTTGACATAAATTCACTCCTTAATTATTTAGTTATTTTCTAAACTCCTTTAATATTATAACATAATAATACTATTTGATGTGATTTAATCATTTATGCAAACACTTTCATTTAAAAAATTAAGAAAAAAGACCAAATTAATGGTCTTTTTAGTGAGTTTTTATCAAATAAAATCTTAAAAATGTTTATTGATAAACATATCAATATGTTTAGCAATCTCTCTCGGGAGGATGTATAGGAGAGAGTGGCCAAACTCATTATATTCAATTATTTTTGATGTATTCATCAATGCGTAATAATTTTCCATTGCCATTTCACGTGGGGTTAAAATATCATTAACGCCAATGAGATGAAGCACTGGATTATTAATATAATTAATTGTATGATTGCCAGCAATATAGAAATTATGTTCGCTAGTCATATTGAAAGTTGCCATTGCAAAAATTGCTTCACATAGACCTCTTTTTTTCATAACTTCATTAATTAGCGATAAATAGTAATCATCGTTATCAGGTCTATGACCATGGAAAAAATTCTTATCCATGAAATCAATAACACCATCAATATTTTTATTTTCAATGGCATTTAGAATCGGTTTAACATCTGGATCTGCTCTTAATTCATCAGCACTTTGGTAGGTGTCTGCCATTAAGG
>DUOG01000082.1 GCA_012838945.1 Acholeplasmataceae bacterium
AAATATAATCTGAATAGATTAGTAGTTTGATGTAAAATCTTAGTTGTTAAATAAGGAATGAAAGGAATGGTGGCAAGTTGGCTACTAAAAAAGCAAACAAAAAGACATGTCTGGCTTGCAAACCAGAATTAGCAGAACATAAAATAAGTGATTTTTATATGAGTAAAAACCCAATGCATAAAGATGGTAAAGTTCCTTGGTGTAAAGAATGTATAAAATCCAATAGTTTAAGTGAAAGCGGAGAAATTGATGAAGATAAATTAAAAAATGTTCTTCGTCAGATTAATAAGCCTTATTATAAAGATGTTCTTCAATCGGCAGTAAATCAATATAAAAAAGAACATAGTTTTGTACCTGAAAATGAGGTTAAATATTATGGATCTGATATTATAGGATTGTATTTTAAGAATATCAACTCCTTGCGTCAAGTACAAGCAAAATCATATGAGGATAGTATGAAAGAGGGTTTTGTAAGAAAGCCGGGTGTTAATGCAAAAAAGATAGAAGTAATAAAAAATACACTATCCCCAAAAGAAGAAGAAGTTAAACACTATACTGACCTTGGTGATTTTATAGTCACAGATGATATTATTGATTTATTCGGAGATGGATATTCTACAACGGAATACAAAAAGATGTATGAGAAATATGAAAAGTTGAAATTAAATTATAGTCTTCAGACTAATTTACATCAAGAAGCACTTGCTACATATGTCCGTTTTAAAGTAAAAGAAGAAGAAGCTACTGCAAATGGAGACGTTGATGAAGCAAAAAAATGGTATGATGCAGCACAAAACGCAGCAGACAAGGCAAGGCTCACTCCAAAGCAATTAACTAAAGCTGATTTACAGGGTGGAATAAACAGTTTCTCAGAAATATTTAAAGCCGTTGAGCAAGCAATTGATATAATACCAATCTTACCAAGGTTTAAATTTAGACCAAATGACGCATTAGATTTTAACATATGGTGTTACATCAATTACATTAGAGACTTACAAGGTTTGCCTCATTGTGAATACGAAGATGTATATAAATTTTATGATAAAAAGAAAGAAGAATATATTGAACAATATGGCGATCCTTATGGTATTTTTGATGACGAGCCAACAGAAAAAAACAGGACTAACGTAAAAAAATTTATCACGCTTCCTAGAGATTACGAGGATGGTGATGATGAGTGACTAAACAACAAATTTTAGACTTAGCTGATGATTCAATTTTCGGACAAAATTTATATAAATATGTTGAATTTTGTTCGTGGTGCAGATTTTACCCGGATCTCTTTCTCGATTTAATAAAACCAGAGATAGGTGGTATTAATCTACATTCAGATCAACGGGTTTATTTACGATGTATAATGAGGTTCGTAAGTTTATACGGTGTATTTCCTAGAGGGTATGGGAAAACATATGATGAAGTTTTAGCTATGCATCTGGTAGCAATTTTCTTCCCTTCTATAGATTTAGCCATGACGGCGCAAACAAAGGAAAATGCGGCTGAATTGATAAAAGACAAACATAACGAAATAATAAAACACTTTCCTATGTTAGAAAATGAACTAGCGGATAAGGCAAAATTTTCAAAAGGTGATGCCGAAATATCTTTTAAATCTGATAGTAGAATTGATAACCTCGCAAATGCAAATAGTTCTAAGGGGCAGAGACGTAAAAGAATAAATATTGAGGAATCTGCACTATTAAATGACGAAATGTTTCAAGATGTTCTTAAACCAATAGTTGAAGTACCGAGATACACCGTTGGTAAATATGGTGTAGTTGATCCATGCGAACTAAATCAACAAATCAACTTTTTTACAACATCGGGATTTAGAGGTAGCGATGAATACCAAAGAAATATAACAATGTTGGATGGTATGGCAAAATTAACAGGAGAAATGGTTCTTGGTTCTTCGTGGTTTCTTTCTTGCTGGTATGGGAGAGGCTCTACTAAGAGTCAAATATTGAAGAAAAAAAAAGAAATGTCACCCATAGCTTTCGCACAAAATTATGAGTCTAAATGGGTAGGTTGTTCAGACGGAGCATTAGTGAATATAAATAAATTGATGAGTTGTCGTTCACTAACGAGTCCACAATTGAAAACCAATAACGATGAGGAAGAATTTTACTTAGGCGTTGACGTTGCAAGATCACAAAATACAAACAATAATCAATCGGCTATTGTTGTAGCTAAAGTTATAAGAAGCAAAGACATGAAGATTATATCTATAGATATAGTAAATATTATAAGTGTATCTAATATTTTGAATTTTACTGCACAAGCCTGTAAAGTAAAGCAAATCCAAAAATTGTACAATGCTAAGGCGGTTATTGTTGATGGAAATGGACTAGGTGCTGGTTTAATTGATGAATTATTAAAAGAAAGCTTTGATCCAATAACTAAAGAATCCTTGGGTTGTTGGGATACAATAAATACAGATAATACTCCCGAACTAAATGAGTCGGAAAAAATAGTGTATGACTTGAAAGCTCAGTCCGTTCAAAATAAAGTAGTAACTACATTTATAGATATGGTTGATAGTGGTAAATTAAGGTTGCTTTGTAAAAAACAATTATCAGAATTTTCAGAAAAAGAACTAGATGATATTGACAATAAAGTAGCACCATTTCTTCAAACAGATAACTTTTTTGAAGAAACCGCTAACTTAAAGTTAAAACATTTGCCGAGTGGTGGTGTCACTATTGAAAAAGTAGTAAAAAAACTTGATAAAGATAGAGTAAGTGCCTGTATTTATGTTTTATGGTATATAAATGAATTTTGCAGAGACTTAACATCTTCAGATTATGATTTCTGTGTATTTGTAAATTAATTGATAAGGAGTGAAATAGTTGAAAACTGAAAAATATAAGTGCGATATAATTATACCTATATATAATACATCTGACGAATTACTAACTAGGTGTTTATCTTCTGTTGCTATGCAAGTTAACTTAAAAGATATTCATGTGATTATAGTTGATGACTGCTCTGATAAAATAGACTCAACCAATGTAGTAAGTTCTTTTAAAGATGTATTGGATATTGACTACGTAAAATTAGAAGAAAACGTTGGAGCTGGTAAGGCAAGAAATATAGGCTATGAGCGTGGCAAAAATGAATATGTGCTCTTCTGTGATTCAGACGATTCATATTTTTCTGCATTTAGTATAGAAAAATTATTACAACCATTCAAAGAGGATAAAACCACATTGCTTACAATGTGTGCTTTTCTTGAACAATTAGAAGGAATTAATTTCAAAAGACATCAATATAATTTAACTTGGATATTTTCTAAAATATATAGACGTTCATTTTTAGATAAATGGAATATAAGGTTTCCAGAAGCTCTAAATAATGAAGATGTTGCATTTAATCTCCTAGTATGGGCTTGTATTAATGATATAAATAAAATTAAGTATTGTGACGACATTGTTTATATGTGGCACAACA
>DUOG01000083.1 GCA_012838945.1 Acholeplasmataceae bacterium
AAAAAAGTAACTTTCCTTTTGACTTTTAAGTTGAAATAGGGTATAATATAGCAGTCAAGGTGGTATTATGAAATGGACTTTAGGACAATTAGCTAAGATTCAAAACTTTCCTTATCGATTTAAGGAGACATTTTTGTTTAAAGAACACATTCACACGATTGATGATTTAATCGACATTGGTGAGTGTGAAGTTGAAGGTGAATTGTATCGTATTGATTATGATACGTATCGCTTAGAACTAACAATAAAAGTAGAATTAGTGATTGCCTGTGCCCTCACGCTTAACCCAGTAAAATATCCAATGAATATCAAAGTCTCAGAAATCTACAGTACGGTTGACGATAAAGAGTATAATCTGATTGACAAAAACACTATTGATTTATCTGAGATTGTCTGGACGAGCATCATTATTGAAAAACCAATTAAGGTTGTCAGTGAAAATGCTCGACAAATACTGAAAGAGCGCGGGATAAATTTAGATGAAGATGTATCTAAATATTACGACAAGTCATTTCATAAGACTAAGGATTAGGAAAGAGGTGTCAGAATGATAGTTCAACAACGTCGCAACTCAAAAACCAGAGGTCGTAAACGCCGCACGCATTATAAATTAGAAATGCCAGGAATGACTGTTTGTTCTAATTGTGGTGAACTAAAACTAAACCACCGTGTTTGTGGTGAATGTGGGTACTATGATGGAAAACAAGTCATAACTCCGGTTGTTAAAGATGAGGAAGACAAAAAAGAAGAAAAGAAAAAGTAATTAATGAAACGCTCGGTAGAGCGTTTTTCATTTTATCTAAAGATTTGCTAAAGAGGAACAAATACAACAAATTTTTGACGAAAACTTGTCCTAATTAAAAAAGAAAAGTTGATTTATTCATCATTTTTCCATAACTTTCGTATTTTAAAAACTTTATAATATATAATATAAATATCATATGATATAATGAATATACGGAGGGAACTTATGGGAAAATTAAAATGGTTACTTATCGTTGTTTTTATGGTTTTGGTATTTTCCAGTTGCTCACCCAAATATCAAATTTCCTTTAATACGACGGGGGGACAACTATTAGAACCAATTACCAATGTAAAGAAAAATGAGAGTGTTAGACTGCCGATACCGATGAGGGAAGGACATCAATTCCTTGGTTGGTATCAAGATTTATTATATACGATTCCTTTTACTGATGATACTAAAGTTACTGGCAATATAACAATCTATGCCAAGTGGGCGGTAAATAAATATCGGATTAGCTTTGTCTATGATAGTGAAACTAATATTGAACCGATTGAAGTCGATTATGGAGTAATCATTACCGAACCTATTCCCGTCAAAACTGGTCATGAATTTGTTGGCTGGTACAAGGATGAAAACTTAACTCAAAAATTTGTCTTTAATAAAATGCCAGCTACAAATCTCAAACTATATGCTAAATGGAAGCCAATAGAATATGTCATTACTTATGAGACTAACGGTGGTAATCATTTAGATAGTGAAGTTTATCATTACCAAGATCAACTGACATTGCCGGTTCCAGTTCGTGAAGGATATCAATTTACGGGATGGTACCAAGATCAATCCCTAACAAGTGAGTTTAAAGAACAAACGATGCCTGCTTCTAACCTTACACTTTATGCGGGGTGGAATCCAATAAGGTACTCTGTGACTTGGATTGTGAATGGTTATGCTCCGACAACAGATTATTACAATATTGGTGAAGAATTAATAAAACCACAAGTTTATAAAATAGGCTATGAATTTAAGGGTTGGTATTTTGATCAAGAAGGAACTCTTCCTTTTGACTTAGATACTTGTCCTGCTAGTAATCTGATAATTTATGGACTATTTGAAAAGTTAAACTATAAAATAACTTTTATTAATGATGGGGAAATATATGATGAACTTATACTACCTTATCAAGAATTAGTCGATATTGATGAACCTAATAAAGAAGGTCATACCTTCCTTGGTTGGTATCTTGACCCAGAAATGACAACTGAGTTTAACTTGATAACCCCGCATCATGATATAACGGTCTATGCTGGATGGGGTAAAAATAAATATCAAGTAATCTTTCATGAAAACAATGGTACTGATGTTGAAGATATTGAAGATTATTTTCAAAGTTCATTTTCTTTTCCAATCACTTCAAAAGAAGGTTATGTTTTTTATGGTTGGTATCTAGATCCAGAACTAAAGTTTCCATTTGTTGCGGAACCGATAATTCCTGCTTTTACGTTGCATCTTTACGCCAAGTGGGAACCAAGTAATCATTGGATCTATCAAGTAAGAGAAAACCGAATATCGATTACTGGCTTTATCGGGACTCCTAGTGTTTTAGAAATACCATCGGTAATTAATAATAAAATTGTTTCTCGAATTGAAGAAGAAGCATTCCTCAATTACACATCATTAACTAAGGTCATTATTCCTGATACGGTTACTTATATCGGACGTGCAGCCTTTAAGGACTGCAATAATCTACAAGAAATCATTTTATCGAATAATATTGCTGAAATTACTAAGGAACTTTTTTATGGATGTTCAAGACTTAATAAAATTGACTTGCCACCAATGATTAGATTGATTGGTGATGGTGCTTTCTATGGATGTCTAAACTTGCAGGAAGTACATTTTTCTAATGAACTAGTGGAAATAGGTGAAAATGCATTCCGTAACTGTGAGCAATTAGTCAGTATCAATCTTCCTGTGTCCCTTGAAATTATCAAAAAGGATGCTTTTAATGATTGTTTGTTGTTAAAAAACATTAATGTTCCCGATAAGGTAATTGTATATCAGGATGGTGTGTTTACTAATACTGCTTGGCATCTCGAGCATCCGGATGGAGTTATATATCTTGGTAAAATGGTTTATGGATTTAAAGGAATTATTCCGGTACAGGTAGCTATTCGCCCGGGAACCCTTGGCATCAATCAATATGCTTTTTATAACTCGTCAACCTTGCAATCAGTAATCGTTCCGGATAGTTTAACATACATTGGCGATTACAGTTTTGCTGAGTGTAGGAAGTTGCAGTTTATTATATTTACTGAAGTAGTTCATATTGGAAGCTATGCATTTAAGAATTGTATAAATTTATCTTCGATTACAATTCCAAAAGTCACTAGTACTATCGGAACTGAACCTTTTGCGGGGTGCAGTGAAAATCTTATCATTTATACTACTTATGATAATGTTGATCGTCTCTTAGCCTTGCTAGATAATGATTCACGCGTTCGCTCTTTAGATTTTGATTAAAGCAATTACTTATTGATTGGCAATATTAGTCCTTTTACGTTATAATATAATAACTAAAAGGGTGATTTTATGGGAAAACATATTCCAGTTTTATTAAATGAATCAATTGAAGGATTAAATATCAAAGCTGACGGAATCTACGTCGACTGTACTTTAGGTGGAGGTGGACATTCTAGTGCCATCTTAGCTAAACTTACTACTGGTCATTTATATTCTTTTGATCAAGACCAATATGCAATAAAGGTTGCTGAGGAACGCCTAAAAGAAGTAGGTTCTAATTTTACTATTATAAATAGTAATTTTGAACATATAAAATCTGAACTGCTTAGTCGGGGAATAACCTCAGTTGATGGTATTTTATATGACCTTGGCGTTTCGAGTTTTCAATTTGACATTCCAAGTAGAGGTTTTAGTTATAACTATGATGCTTATTTGGATATGCGAATGAATCAAGAAGCAACTCTTGATGCCTATTACGTAGTCAATAACTATTCAGAGGAAGAACTAAGAAAAATCCTATTCGAATACGGAGAAGAAAAGTTTGCAAGAAATATCGCTAGATTAATTGTAAGAGAAAGGGCCACAAAACCTATTCGAACTACTTTTGAATTGGTAGATATTATTAAAAAAGCATTACCAGCAGCGGTGAAAAGAAATATTGGTCATCCAGCCAAACAAACTTTTCAAGCGCTTCGTATTGAAGTAAATGGTGAGTTAAAGGTATTGAAGAAATCATTGGAAGATGCTTTAGAGTTACTTAATTCTGGAGGTCGGGTGGCAGTTATTAGTTTCCACTCATTAGAAGACCGAATTGTTAAACAAATTTTCAAGAAAAATGTAACTCTGGATTTACCGAAGGGATTACCTTTTATACCTCAAGGATATGAAATTAAATATAGATTAATAAATAATAAGGTTATCGTACCAACTACTCAAGAGGTAGAAGAAAATAACCGATCCCGCACCGCAAAACTAAGAATAATTGAACGTATTTAAATAGAAAAATAAAAAAAGGCGTTAAGCCTTTTTTTGTTATAAGATTTGAATTTTATAAGTAGTTACGAACGATTTATTTGGATCTAATTTAATGAGGTCTTTTTTCTCGTTGAAGTCATGATTGGAGTTATGTTCATCGGCCCAGCCTAACCATGGTTCAATACAGATAAAAGGAGAGTTGATATGATTTGGTGTCCAAATGCCAAGGGTTTTAAAATCTTTAAATGAGAATTTGACCCCCTTTTTAGTTTGATCATTAAATAGATAAACCGCTTTACTTTTAATATTATCAAAAATTAAAGCATCGTTTTCGTAGTCTTCATATTTAAGTGGTAAGACCTTTAATTTAGTATATTCACGAGCAATCTTGGTTGGATCTATGGTTCCATTACCTAAAACAGAAGGCACTTTAAAGCTTTGCATTTGGGAAAAAATTATTTGATAATCTTCAAACTTTTCATCCTCAAATAAAGGTACTTTAAAAGCTGGATGTAATCCGAGATTAAAAGGCATTACTTGACCAGAAAGATTTGTTATTTGAATTTGTGAATGAAGGGTATCTTTCTTTAATTCATAACTTACTTCAAAAACAAAATCAAAAGGATACAGTTTTAAAGTATCAGTAGTTGCTTTAAAAGTCAATGATATAAAATTGTCTTTTTGTTCTTTCAAAGTAAATACCTGATCACGAATAAAACCGTGTTTAGTTAGTGGATAGTATTCATCACCAAATTTAGTTTTACCATCAAGTATGACACCGATATTAGGAAATAAATACGGAGCTGTACGACCCCAATATTTTGGATTTCCATCGTGCAGATATTCTACTTGATCCTTTTGGATGGATTTTAATTCGGCCCCTTTTAAAGATATTGTAACTGATAATTGATCATTAAAAATAGTATATAACATTTTCTAGCACCTCTTCGGATGACATTATAACATTTTTAAGTAACTTATTCAAGCCTTAAAAGCAATTGAAAACGATATCTATTTTCATCCGTTTTATCAGTATAAAGTATCTCATTTCTTCATAAATATTAATGATATGGAGTGTTGCTATGTATGTCTTTAAAAAGCGGATTTTTATATTTTATTTAGCAATTTTTCTAGGCGTTTTGTCAATTTTAATACGTCTTTCTTATGTTCAAATCTTTTTGGGAGCTACCTATTATGATCGAGCATTAGACTTGTGGTCGCGAAGTGTGCCAGTCGAAGGTAGAAGAGGTAACATTTATGATAGAAACGGTAATCTAATTGTCGGTAACAGTTTAGCACCGACAGTAGTAGTAATCCCACGGCAAGTGAAAAATAAGGACCAAACGGCCCATACACTCGCCAAAATATTAAAGACCGATTATCAAACAATGCGTAAGCATTTAGATAAGAATGTATCAGTTGAAATATTGAAGCCAGATGGTAAGAAAATATCACTGAATGAGGCAAAAGAAATTGCCTATGCAAAACTTGATGGTGTTTACTTGGCTGGTGATACCATTCGTTATTATCCATATGAACATTATGCAGCCCAAGTAATTGGTATTACAGGTATTGATAATCAAGGCATTACTGGTATCGAATATATTTATGACGAATATTTAAGAGGACTTGGTGGTAGTCTTAATATTTATACTGATGCTCATGGGAATAAGTTTGAAGACTTAAGTGGGTTTTATAAAACTCCAACGACCGGCTTTGATATTTACTTAACGCTTGATCTCGGGATCCAGGTTGCGGTAGAGCGGATTCTTGATTATGCCGTGGCCCGCTATAGCCCGGAGGAAGCAATGGCCCTAGTAATGAATCCTAAAACAAGTGAAATATATGCGATGGCTTCTCGACCAACTTTCAATCCAGGTCATTATCAGGATTATGCTCAAGAAATATATAATCGCAATTTACCAATTTGGAAAAGTTTTGAACCGGGTTCTACTTTTAAAATTGTGACGTTTGCGGCTGGATTAGAAGAAAAAGTCTTTAAATTGACTGATACCTTCCACGATCCGGGTTTTGCTTTAGTGGACGGAGCCCGCCTAAGAGACTGGAAAGCGGGTGGACATGGTACTGAAACATATCTAGAAGTATTACAAAACTCTTGCAACCCAGGATTTGTATCGATTGGATTAAAGTTAGGGAAAGAGAGATTCTTTGATTATGTGGACCGTTTTGGCTTTGGTGAAAAGACAGGTGTTGATTTATTAGGTGAAAGCAAGGGGATTATCTTTAACCCTGATAAGATAGGTCAAGTTGAACTGGCAACATCCGCCTTTGGTCAAGGGATAAGTGTAACTCCAATTCAATTAATGAATGCAGCAGCTGCAGCAGTCAATGGTGGTATCTTACACGAGCCTTACATTTTGAAGGGCTTTGGTGTTCAAGGTGAGATTCTATATGAACGAGGACCCAAGGAAATAAGAAGAGTAATTAGTGAAGAAACATCAGCACTTGTAGCTAGTTCGCTAGAACATGTTGTTTCATTAGGCACAGGAAGATCAGGATATATTGATGGCTACCGAATAGGTGGTAAAACGGGAACGGCACAAATTGCTCATCAAGGGGTCTATTTGGATGGACAATATATTTTATCCTTTTTAGGAATAGCCCCAATGAATGATCCTCAAGTGATGGTTTATGTTGCTCTAACCAAACCGAAGAATTGTATTCAATATGGTGGAGTGGTAACTGCACCACTGGTTAAAGAAATAATGATGGAGAGTTTTACTTCTTTGGGAATTGAAAAACAAGATGGTGGGATACCATTAAACGCTCGGTGGTATATTGATACAGTATTGCATCCAGTTGAAAATTATGTAGGAATGAAAGTTAAGGGTTTAAGAAGAAATCCATATTATCACTTTATTATTGAAGGAAATGGTGATTATGTAATTGCACAATTACCTGATGCAGGAGAAAAAATAGCTCAAGATGGTTTTGTAATTTTATACACTTAATAAGTAATAGGAAGGGGGATGGAGAAGTGTTAATAACTAAATTGTATCCGAATGCTCGGCATTTGCACTTTGTAACCGGAATAAAAAGCAAGTCATATAATTGCACACCTGGGGATATCTTCGTAGCAATTCCTGGATCTACAGTTGATGGTTTTGATTATGTTGATCAAGCCATTGCCTTAGGAGCAAAAACCATTGTGACGGAAAGAACTGATGCTTTCGAAAGACTTCCCAATTTTAAAGGAAACATAATTATTGTTGATGATGCTAAAAGAGAGTTATCTCGTATCGCAAAACGATTTTATAAGAAGTGGTTGCGTGGTATCACTGTGATTGGTATTACCGGTACTAACGGAAAAACGACTTTATCTACTTTAACCTATCAGTATTTACGAAGTATAAATATCGGTGTTATTTTAATTGGTACAAATGGCAATTATATCAATGATGAATATTATGAAACGGTAAACACAACCCCCAATATTTTAGAAATCTATTCGTTACTTCGCAAGGCCAAAAAAGATCGAAAAAAGATCAAGTACTTGATTATGGAGGTAAGTAGTCAAGCGATAAAGGAAATGAGGGTATTAGGCTTAGAGTTTAATATCGTATTACTGACTAATTTGGGTCGTGATCACTTAGATTACCACAAAACCATTGATGATTATAAATACTCTAAAGGGCTTTTAATAGCCCGAATGAAACAGAAAAAGAATAATTATGTAATTTTAAACCGAGATAGTCCATATTACCGTTTTTATCATCAATTAAGTTTGGCCAATATTAAGACCTTTGGATTATATCAAGCCGATTATCAAGCCGACATTCAGT
Source organism: Acholeplasmataceae bacterium (assembly GCA_012838945.1). Classification (GTDB taxonomy): domain Bacteria; phylum Bacillota_I; class Bacilli_A; order ML615J-28; family CAG-313; genus DUOG01. Next base: position 8,044 of record DUOG01000083.1, read on the forward strand.
ATGAAAGTTTAGAAGGCACCAAAATTAAACTAAAGATAAATGGAGTACTTTACGATTTGTATACAAAGTTACTTGGTCGCTTTAATGTGTATAATATCCTAGCAATCATCGCAATCTTAGATAGCATTAAACTATTCTCTGAAAATGTAATAAAGTTTTTTGAAAAAGAATTACATATTGATGGTCGTATGGAAGTGTATACTATTTGTAAGCGAAAAGTTATTATTGATTTTGCTCACACACCAGAAGGAATCAAGGAAGTATTGTTGTTTTTAAATAAGGTTAAAGAAAAACGGCTTATTGCGCTTATTGGTTGTGGGGGGGATCGAGATCAAACCAAACGTCCATTGATAGGTGGAATTACCACCGAACTAGCCGATTTAGTATATTTTACTGAGGATAATTCTCGTAATGAACCCACTACGGAAATTATCAACGATATGATAAAAGGTGCAAAAAGTGAGAACTATGTAGTAATCCCAAGCCGGAAAGATGCTATCAAAGCCGCCCTCGGTATTAGTGAGGTTGGCGATATTATCGTTCTTTTAGGTAAAGGACATGAGCCTTATATGATTACCAATAATGTTTATTATCCATATAGTGATAAAGAAGAAGTACTATCCTTTCCCAAGGAGGATTTAAAAAATGACAAACATAATTATTAGTTTTGTAGTTGGAATAGTTGTATCAGTAATTTTATTTATGGTTTTCATTCCATATTTACACCGGTTAAAATTTGGACAAACAATCCGAATTGAGGGACCAAAAGAACATTATAAGAAAAATGGAACCCCAACAATGGGTGGAATTGTAATTATTCTTGGGTCCTTAATAACCTTGTTGGTGACTATTTTTGTTACAAAAGCCTTTGAAATAGAAAGTTTAAAAAATATATTTTTGCTTTTGTTTCCTTTCATTGGCTATGGTTTGTTAGGTTATTTAGATGATTATTTAATTATTGTAAAAAAGAACAATCAAGGGGTAAAACCACGAATAAAATTCATGTTGATGTTAGTACTAGCTGGGATATATTATTACATTTATTTATCCCTTGGAATGCCCAACACCTTAAACATATTTGGCAAGACAATTGACTTAGGATTTTTATATGGTATTTTTATTTTATTATTTATAGCTGCAGTGACTAATGCTGTTAATATTACCGATGGGATTGATGGCTTGGCTGGGGGTCTAATTGTGATCGCTTTAATATCACTCGCTGGGCTTGCCTATTATCAAGATCAAAAACTTACGCTAGCCTTTATCTTATCCCTGATCGCAACCGTTTTAGGTTTTATGATTTTTAATGTCAATCCAGCTAGTATTTTTATGGGAAATACCGGATCATATGCATTAGGAGGTGCCCTAGCAGCAATTGCCATTGTTCTGAAAGTAGAGATGCTGATGCTGGTTATTGGAATCGTCTTTGTTATCGAAACATTAAGTGTCATTATGCAAGTTTATTATTTTAAGATAACCAAAGGTAAGCGCATCTTTAAGATGGCACCACTTCATCATCATTTTGAATTATCAGGTTATAGTGAATGGCAAATAGATTTTATCTTTTGGAGTGTGGGAATCTTCTTTGGGATTATTGGTTTAGTAATGGGGGTTAAACTATTTTAAAGAAAAAGTATTTATTATATGGAATGGGAAAAGGGAATGAGGCAGTTCGTGATTTTTTTAAAAAACATCAAATTAATTATCAAGTGTATATTGATGGGGATGCTTTTCCTGACCCTAAATCCTATGATATCGTAGTAAAGAGTTCGGGAATTAAATTTAATACTGAGTTCTTGAAAATAAATGATAAAAAAGTTGTTAGCGATTTGGAACTTTCGCAGTGGTTTGATGGAAAGCGAAATAAGATTGCGGTTACGGGCACTAACGGAAAAACTACTACCGCAACCTTAATCTATGAGATTCTTTCAAAAGAAATGAAAGTATTACTTGCTGGTAATATTGGAACACCAATATTTTCGGTAATTGAAGAAGAAGGAATTATGGTTGTTGAAGCCTCAAGTTTTATGCTACATAATGTTGAAACTTTCCATCCTAATGTGGCGGTACTCCTCAATATTTTCCCTAATCATCTAGAATATCATCAATCAATTGCCAATTATCTTGAGGATAAATTAAAGATGATTCAAAATACTACTGATGATGATTATATTGTGTATAATGCTGATGATGATTTAATTAGTTTAAATGTTAAGTCATTTAAGGGAAAAAAAATCCCTTTCTCCTTAACGAGAAAAGTAAAGGGAGCATACGTAGATAAAAACACTATATATTATCAAAATGAAAAAATAATTGAAACTAGAGAAATCTTGATTCCTGGTATACACAATATTGCGAATATTCTTGCAAGTATCATCGTTGGGAAGATTTATCGCATCAAATCGAGTTTGATTCGCCAGGCCATCAAGTCTTTTAAAGGAGTTCCACATCGTTTGGAAGTTTTACGAAGCAGAATACCAATCATCAATGATTCAAAGTCGACTAATCCAATTGCCTTGCTTTCTGCTTTAAACTGTTTTCGTGATAAAAGGGTTCTATTAATAGCAGGAGGAAAAGATAAAAATGATGATTTTTCAATTTTACGCTATAATTTGGATAATGTAAAAATAGCACTTTTATACGGTGAGAATAAAGACATTCTAAAATCATTATTTGCAGGTGAGAAAATTGATACTAAGCTCTATCAAACCCTTGATCAAGTGGTTGATAATCTGGAATCACATTTGTCTAAAATTGATTTGATTCTATTTTCACCTGGATCATCTAGTTTGGATCAATACAATAACTTTGAAGAGCGAGGAAATCACTTCAAAGAATTAATGAAGAAATGGTTTATTAGTAATTAATAAATCATTTTTTATGCTTAGTGATAGTTTTAGGCCCATACTTGGTAAATCTTTGTTATAATAAAGGGAGTATAAAAAAGAAAAGGAGATTATCATGAATTGGGAAAAGTTAACTTCAGTTGAGTTTGCTGAAGCAGTTAAAAAAACAGATGTTTGTATTATTGCTTTTGGAGTTTTAGAACGCCACGGAGATCATTTGCCACTAGGTACTGATTATTTGAATGGACACAAAATAGCTTCTATGGCTGCTGAGATAGAAGCAGCTGTTGTTTTTCCGCCCTTTTATTTTGGACAAATATATGAGGCTAAGTGTTTCCCAGGGACAATAACTTTAAAACCAACCCTCTTGATGGATGTGATTCAAGGAGTACTTGATGAGATTGGAAGAAATGGATTTAAAAAGATCATTCTTTATAATGCCCATGGTGGTAATGTCTATTTACTAAAGTATATATGTCAAGCCCAATTAGATAGTAAAAAACCATATCAATTATATTATTATCAAAAAGACTTGAGTGAAGAATATAAAAGTGTTTGTGAGACATCTATTCATGGCCATGCGTGTGAATGTGAAACAAGTGTAACTCTGGCCAATCATCCCGAACTTGTGAAAATGGATAAAATAGATAAAGAAACTACTTATTCGAAAAAAAGATTGACACATCTAAGTGGCCTGTTCAGTGGGCTTAGTTGGTATGCTAATTATCCTGAACATTATGTGGGGAATGCGAATTATGCAACCATTGAGAAAGGTAAAAAATTAGTTGATTATGAAGTGCAAGCTTTGGCTAAGTTCATTAAGTCAGTGAAAGATGATCAAGTATTACATGAATTAAGTAATGATTTCTTTAATAGAGTAGAAAAGGTAACTAAAGGTGAATAAAATGACTGATAAATATTTAAAAGATAGTAATTATGCTAATGCGAAAACTGATGCAAATTATTATGATAGTGCCCTTAAAAGATGGAAAGAAAAAGATGTGAAGGACCGTCAGGTGATTGAAATTAAAAGTGAAGACATAAAACTGTTTGGTGTTGGAGAAGTAGAGTTAGAAAGCAACTTTACTCATCATACACCCCAAAGTATCAAACTTATCACTAATACTGACATTTCAGATATTAGACCACGGCCTCAATCAAAACTTCTAATTTCTTTAAGAAATTATGATTTAACAAAGTTTAACCGATTGGTAGTGTGGGTCTATCCAAAAGCAGTTGGATTTCAAAACTTTTATTTTCACTTTACCCTTTACTATGGTAACGGAAAGATTGAAACCCACATTGATAGCTTAACACCTAATGAATGGAATTTTGTTTGTTGGGAGATTCCAAACGCAAATTTTGAGCAACTAAATCAAATTGGAATGGGTCCAATACTTTTAGGTTGCCCACCGGAAGCCCAGCCAGAATTGGAAGTGTATTTTGATGGTTTAGAATTTCAAGGGGTAGATACTGATTATGATTTTGGGTGGGAATTATCTGAGCGGATTGCCTACTGTCACAGTGGTTACTTTATTGAAGCAGAAAAAGTTGCCTTAACCCAAAAAATAAATAATACTACTTTTTTTGTGATCAATGAAAATGAAGAAGTAGTATATCAAGGTAAAGCGGAAGAACTTGAAACTAATTTGGGACTATATTATAAAATGGATTTTACCGAAGTAAAAACCGAAGGAAACTATTATTTAGTTTGTGATAATCAGAAAACTGGAATGTTTTCCATAAGTAGTAACCCTTATGAGCGTTCGATTTGGAAAAGTATTAATTTTTTAAGAATGCTTCGCTGTGGTGATGATGTTGAGGGAGTTCATAGTCCTTGTCATTTGAATTCTTATACAACTGATAAAGAGGGGCGAATGGTTCCCAACTTTGGTGGCTGGCATGACGCCGGAGATGTTTCTCAATTTGAAATATGCACAGCGGAAATTGCTCATTCATTGCTAGATTTAGCGGAAAGAGTAAAGGAATCAAATCCTAAATTGTATGAAAGACTTCTAGGTGAAGCTCGCTATGGGCTTAATTGGTTACTGCGAACTCGTTTTGGTAATGGAGAAAGAGCTCTAGCTGTACACTATTCTATTTGGCATAAAAACATTATTAAAGGTAAAGATTATATTAATCCTGAGTCTAAACTTCAAAATGTTAGCGAAAATGGCGCCTATGAAAACTTCTTAGCGGCTGGAGCCTTGGCGGTTGCTGCTCGAATGTACCAAAACGATCCAGTATTTGCGGGATGGTGCCTACGCTCAGCCATTGAAGATTTTGCCTTCGGAGTAGAAGGTTATGAGAAAGGATATTTCTCAGTACGATGGGGAGTTGTTCCTGAACCTCAAATTGGTGGAGCAGCTGCCTTAGCTGCGGCTGAATTATATGAATTGATAGGTGATGAGAAGTATTTAGAAATAGGTGCTCGCTTTTCTGAAAAAATCCTAGCATCACAACAATCCACTTATCCGAATTGGAAAAAGCCGTTACGAGGTTTCTTTTATGAAGATAGTAAACATCAGTATCCTTTGACTTACGAACATCGCGGACATGAACAAGATCCAATTCAAGGACTAGCTAGGCTCTTAGAAGTAGCACCGCACCATCAAAATGCTCCGCTATGGGAACAGGGATTGAAACTGTATGCTGAATATATTGAAAGGACTAGTGACGTGTGTGCACCTTTTAATATGTTACCAGCCCAAATATATGATGTAAAAAACATCAAGCTAGAACGTTTTACCATCCCAGCAAGTTTTGGGACAAAAGAAGATGGATTAAGGGATCTTCAAGGTCAAATAAAGACAGGAATACGTTTAGATGAAAACATTTATTTAAGAAGATTTCCAATAGCGGTTCAAAGAAGAGGTTACCATGCTACTCTTTTAAGCAAGACTAAGGCTGTTTCATTAATAGCAAGACTATTCAATAATAATAAGATGCGTCAAATTGCGATAAATCAATTAGAATGGATCTTAGGTAAGAATCCATTTACCTCTTCAACCATGTATGGAGAAGGTTATAACTTTCATCCGCTATATGTAGCTTTCTCACCTCAAATTGTTGGTTCTTTACCAGTTGGTATTAAAACCAAGGATGAACATGATGCTCCATATTGGCCGGTCCAAAACAATGCTGTTTATAAAGAAATATGGGGTCATACAACATGCAAATACTTATGGGTACTTGCTGACTTAATATAAAAGGAGTGTGCTCAATGACTAAAAATAAAGATCAAATTTTAAAGACTACTTCCCTTTCGTTAATTTTAGTTTTACTAATAATGATAGGGTTTTTGATGGTAAAGGTTAATGAGTTACAAGATCAACTCTATAATTTAAATAATGAACTATCTTCAGTTAGAGGAGCAGTTAACTCAATAAATGGTAATATCCGAAGTGAATTTAATAATATCCTTGATGAACTAGAAGAACAAGCTAAAAACTTCTCTAATGTTTCAACAACGATTCTTGATTATGAAGATGGATTTTTAACTGTTAATATAAAGTTTACTTTGAAAGAAATTACAAACGGTAGTATCGTTAAAGTGATTTGTGAAAATACAAAGACTTTAGAGTCCACATCGTTTACTACATCTAATAATGTCGGCAATATTTTTGAGGCAGAACTTAAAGTTAAGTATAACGAAAATTCTTATGATAGTTATAATATTTCTTATGAACTTGAATCAAATGAAGTGAAAAAGACCGAATCAATGATAACACTAAGACCATATAATATGTTATATAATCGTTTTAGTTGTAAGGCTTCGGTTAGATTTGATCATAATTTTGAAGAAGGAGCAGTTTATGATGTTAATATGTTTATCTATAATTATTACTATGGTAATGAAAGGTTAAAAATAAGCAGTGTTGAGTTATTGATTGGTGATGAAATAATTGATCTAACTAGTTTCCTCGAAGATGATGGTGAGGTTGAATATTATACTAACTATGATCAAATCATTGCTCAAATGTTAGATAATGAAGAACATATAGAAACAGGAAATATTAAAATTGTTGATAATCTAGGTTTTACCTATTACTTTTAAATAAAAAACTTTTCAAAAATGACAAAATGTGATAAAATTAAGTATAAATGGAAAAAACTGAAAACGAGTGATTGTATGAAAGTCTTTAATAATGATTGGGACCATCTCTTAGCGGATGAATTTAAAAAGGAATACTATTTAAATTTGCAAAGCTTTCTTGATCAAGAGTATGACAATTATATCGTATACCCTCATCGAGAAAATGTATTTAAAGCTTTTAAATATACCAGTTATCTAGACACCAAAATAGTGATTATTGGTCAAGACCCTTACATTAATCCCAATCAAGCCCATGGCCTTGCTTTTTCAGTAATGAAAGATGCTAAGATACCACCATCCTTACGCAATATTTTTAAAGAAATCGAAAATGATACTGGTGTTAAAAATATTTGTGGCAGTTTGACTAATTGGGCCGAACAGGGTGTACTCCTTTTAAATGCAGTTCTAACAGTTAGACAAGGTCAAATTGGTAGTCATCGTGGCAAGGGATGGGAGACTTTTACCGATAAAGTTATTGAACTTTTAAACCAAAGAGAAGACCCAGTTATTTTTATGCTATGGGGAAATGATGCTAAGAAGAAGATGGATTTGATAACAAACCCGAATCATTTTCTATTGACAGCGGTTCATCCTAGTCCCCAATCAGCCTATAATGGATTCTTTGGTTGTCGACACTTTTCTAAAGCAAATGAGATATTAAAAAGTTTAAATAAAGTGCCAATCGATTGGAGTACCAAATAATAATAGAATAAGGTGTTATTATGAGAGTTTGTTTTGGAGGCTCCTTTAATCCTCCGACTAAAGCGCATCTTGCGATTATTGATTATCTAGCAAAGCGCTATCAAGAAGTAATCATTGTTCCTAATGGCAATAGCTATGAACGAAAAGAATTAATCCCTTTTAAATTAAGGGTGGCAATGCTTAAGTTAATGATTCATGGATATAATAATATTGTTATATCAGACTATGAAATGAAAAATGATGTATTTTTAGGAACGGTAATGATGTTAAGACATTTTAATCATCCATTATTCGTTATTGGTGCTGATAATCTACTAACCATTAAAACTTGGATTAACTATGACGATCTTATTAAAGAAAATCACTTTCTTGTTTTCCCTAGAAATCAAATCGATGCTCAATCCATAATCCAAAATGATTCGTTCTTAAAGCAATATCAAAATCACTTTCAAATTATTACTGATTTTGAACAAATAGAAATATCATCAACTGAATATCGAAATAATTTAAATGAAGACTTACTAACTAAAGAAGTATTAAAATTTATCAAAGAAAATAATTTATACGAGGTGAATTCATGTATCATCAAGAATTCTTAAAAGTGGGGCTAGTTGTTCCAAAAGTTGAAATTGGCAAGCCCTTAGTCAATGCTGAAGAAATAGTAAGAATTATTAATGCGGAAAAGAAAGCCGAAGTAATGCTTTTTCCTGAACTTGCAATTGCTGGATATAGCATCGGTGATTTAGTATATCATCAACAACTTCAAAAAGAAAATTTGGAGGCTATTGCCTATATTTTAAATAATAATAAATATCATGGCGTCATCATTTGTGGTGCCGCATTGAGTATTAAAGGTCAACTTTATAACTGCGCCTTGGTAATTCAAAAAAATAAAATCTTAGGGATTATTCCCAAACTATACTTCCCGGAAACGAGAGAGTTTATTGAATCGAGATATTTTTCAAGTGGAAAGAACATAATTCCAAATGTGCCGTCCATTAATCTTTTAGGCGAAGATGTGCCAATTGGTAATTTAATTTTCACAACTTATCCACACAATATATCGTTTGCGGTAGAAGTATGCGCCGACTTGTGGTCAATTCGAAATTTAAACGAAAACTATTATCTGAATGGCGCTCAAATAGTCTTTAATCTATCTGCTAGTTCATTTAATATCGGCAAAGGAAAGCACCGCCGTACGTTAACGGAAAATGCCAGTTTAAAAGGCAGTGGTGCTTATGTTTATGTATCAAGCGGAGTGACAGAATCAAGTAGTAATGTTTTATTTTCAGGTCATGCCATTGTTTCAACTTGCGGTGAAACTAGTTTAGATGAACAAAACTTTAATTTTGATTCAGTTGTCTATTATGATGATTTAGATATTGAGCGTATTCGCTATAATAGAAATGTAAATTGCTATTTAAGAAATAATGTGCTCCAAAACTATCGAGAAATCGTGTGGGAGTTAAAAGAAACTAACGATTATCAATTTGAAAAACCAATTGACAAGGAACCATTTGTGCCAAAGACTACTGAAGAACTAGATATGATTTCAAAAGTTCAAATGGCTTCTGTCTATAAGCGTTTGTTACACGTTAATACTGAAAAAGTGATTTTAGGTGTGAGTGGCGGATTAGATTCGACTCTAGCTTTACTTTCACTTGTTAGAATGTGTGATACTTACGGTTTAGAGCGTAAAAATATCATAGGGGTGACAATGCCTGCTTTGGCTACTACTAGTGAATCAAAAAATCGGGCTACTCAACTAATGGAAAAACTAAATGTGACGGCCTATGAAATCCCAATTAAAGAAGAAGTATTAAATCAACTCCATCTTATTAATCATGATGGTCAAACTAAAGATATTACTTATGAAAATGCCCAAGCTCGCTACCGTACTATGCTACTATTAAATTTAGCTAATAAAGAAAAAGGAATCGTCATTGGAACTTCTGATATGAGCGAAATAGCTTTAGGATGGTCTACTTTTGGTGGAGATCAATTTGCGATGTATGGTATTAATGCTGGTCTTCCAAAAACTCTAGTTAAGCGAATGGTAGCTTATTACTACGATATTTATCCGGAAGTAAAAGATATCTTGGGTGATATTATCGCTGCTCCAATCACCCCAGAGTTAACTGATAAAGACCAAAATACAGAAGCGGTTTTAGGCGATTATCAAATTAATGATTTCATTCTATTCCAACACTTAAACTGCGGTGCAACTCATTCGAAAATTAAATTTTTACTAGGAGTTGTGTTTGGTTTAAACTCAAAGGAAAGCGAAAGATATATTGAGAACTTTAATCGCCGCTTCAAAATGGGACAATATAAACGTTTGTCAAGTCCAGAATCAGTAAAGGTACTATCAATTTCCTTAACTAATACTGATTATCGCTTGCCAGGAGATATTAAGTAAAATACTTTTCACTTTACAAAAAATAATGAATATTGTATAATATGATAAATTGATGAAGAGGAGGAGTAGAAATACTCGATCATCATAAGAGAGAAGCCGGTTGGTGAAAGGCTTTATGATTGGTATTTTGAAGGTCGCCTCGGAGATGGTGAAGGGAAATAATAGTACTTTCACTCGTGTCCTAGCGTTAATGGGATTAAGTGCAAAGAAAGTAAAACCTAACTATAGTTAGGGTATTTGATTTCTTTGAATAAAGGTGGTACCGCGAATTTTCAAGTTCGTCCTTTAAGGATGGACTTTTTTTATTTTTTAAGACAACGAAAGGAGTATTATTATGAAGCGAAAAGAAATGGCCCCAAAGTACAATTTTAAAGAAGTTGAGAAAGGGAAGTATAAATATTGGATTGACCAAGGTTTTTTCACTAGTGGTGATATTAATAAAAGACCTTATACTATTGTGATTCCACCACCAAATGTTACTGGAAAACTTCATTTGGGTCATGCTTGGGATACGACCCTTCAAGATATTATTATCAGAAGAAAGCGAATGCAAGGTTACGATGCCTTATATTTGCCTGGAATGGACCATGCAGGTATTGCAACTCAAGCAAAAATTGATGAAAAACTAAGAAACCAAGGAATTAGCCGCTATGATTTAGGTCGTGAAGGTTTCTTGAAAGTAGCTTGGGAATGGAAAGAAGAATATGCTGACTTTATCCGTTCACAATGGGCTACGCTTGGTTTATCACTTGATTATACGAAAGAAAGATTTACCCTTGATGAGGGTCTTAATAAAGCCGTTAATAAAGTATTTATTAAACTTTATGAGGAAGGTCTAATCTATCGTGGTGAACGAATTATCAATTGGGATGTTGAAGCAAAGACTGCCCTATCTAATATTGAAGTTGAATATAATGATATTGAAGGCGGTTACTATCACTTCGTTTATCCATTTGTTGACGGTGATGGTGGTATCGAAATAGTAACTACCAGACCAGAAACAATGTTTGGTGATACAGCAATAATGGTTCATCCGGATGATGAACGCTACCAAAAATATATTGGTAAAAAAGTTTATATCCCGGGAACAGACCGAGCCATTCCGATTATTAGTGATGAATATGTTGATCGTGAGTTTGGAACAGGAGCAGTTAAGGTAACTCCAGCACATGACCCTAATGACTTTGAAGTTGGAGTTCGTCATCAACTTAATTTTATCATTTGTATGAATGAAGATGGAACTATGAACGAATATGCTGGCAAATATCAAGGCCTAGATCGTTTCGAGTGCCGTAGACAAGTTACAAATGATTTAAAAGAGTTGGGTCTATGTACTGAAGTTGAAAAAATGATCCATTCAGTCGGTCACTCTGAGCGAACTGGGGTTGTTGTTGAACCACGACTTTCTAAACAATGGTTTGTTAAAATGGAACCACTCGCTAAAGCAGTAATTGAGATGCAAGCAACCGATGGGGCAGTAAATTTTGTTCCAGAACGTTTTGAAAAAACATTCACCAATTGGCTTGAAAACATTCAAGATTGGTGTATTTCTCGTCAATTATGGTGGGGTCATCGTATCCCTGCCTGGTATAAAGGTGAAGAAGTATATGTTGGTGAACAATGTCCTGGTGAAGGATGGGTTCAAGATGAAGACGTCCTTGATACTTGGTTCTCTAGTGCACTTTGGCCGTTTTCAACTCTTGGATGGCCGAATACGGAGGACCCACTGTTAAAACGATATTTCCCAACTAATACTTTAGTTACGGGCTATGATATTATTTTCTTCTGGGTTACCCGAATGGTATTCCAATCTAAGCATTTCATGGGAGAACGACCATTTGAACATGTTTTAATCCATGGTTTAATTCGTGATGAACAAGGTCGCAAAATGAGTAAATCACTTGGAAATGGTATTGACCCTATGGATCTAGTTGATTCTTATGGTTGTGATGCATTGCGTTATTTCTTAACGACTAATTCATCTCCAGGTCAAGACTTACGATATTCAGAGGAAAAGATGGGAGCTGCTTGGAACTATATTAATAAGATTTGGAACATCTCTCGCTTCATTCAAATGAATCTTGATAACCATGATTATCAAGATGAACCTTTAAATTTAGAAATATTAAATGACATTGACAAGTGGATTTTAAATAAGTTAAATTATGTAATTGAAAATGCTGATGAATGCTACGAGAAATTTGAATTTGGTGAAGCAGCAAAATTAATCTACAACTTTGTTTGGAATGATTTTGCTTCTTGGTATGTTGAACTTACCAAAGTAACTTTCACTGAAGGCAGTAAGGAACAAAAAACTAATGTATGTGCTTTATTAAAGTATTTGTTAAATGCTGTATTAAAACTATTACATCCATTCATGCCGTTTGTTACTGAAGAAATATATCAAATTTTCAATGAAGGTTCAATTTGTGTGGCACCGTGGCCGACTGTTCTTAGCTTCGATAAGGATGTAAAACGATTAGAACTAGTTGATGTTTTACTTAACATCATCACAGCAGTAAGAAATATTAGAGCTGAAAAAAATGTTCCATTAAGCAAAAAGATCAATGTTTTAATTGAAACAAAAGAAGCAGAAGTTCAAGCATTCTTACATGACCATTTGTCGTATTTAGCTCGCTTTTTGAATTTTGATCATTTAGAAATTAAAGAAGATATTGACAAAAACAATGTGATTTCCGCTGTTATTGAACGAGCCATAATTGTAATTCCTGCTGAAAATTTAATTAATATTGAAGAAGAATTGGCGCGTCTAGAAAAAGAAAAAGTACGACTTGAAAAAGAAGTTGAACGTTCAACTAAAATGCTAGGTAATCCATCCTTTAGAGAAAAAGCGCCAGCCGATAAGGTGGCTGCGGAAGAAGAAAAGTTAGCTAAATATCAAATTCAATTAACTGAAGTAATTAGATTGATTGAAGATTTAAAGAAAAAATAGGTACATGATTATGTATTTAGAAACAATGACCGAATTCTTGAATTTTGTTGAAAGTCAACGCCGCTTATCCAAGAAATATTCACTTGAAAAAATGTATTATTACTGTCAATTATTTGACCATCCAGAAAATGACTTTCGTTCAATCCATATCGGTGGTACTAATGGTAAGGGGTCAGTAGTTGCTTATATGCGTCATATTTTAAAAGAAAGTGGATACAAGGTTGCTACTTACACCTCGCCATACGTCGTTTGTTTTAATGAACGAATTACCTTTGATGGAAAATACATAAGTGATGAGGATTGTCTTAAGTATGCCAATATAATCTTGAGTAAATATCCTCAGATTGAAAAAGAAGGGTATGAATTCCCAAGCTTCTTTGAATTTATTACTTTACTAGCATTCTTATATTTTAGGGATTGTGAGGATTTAGATTTTGCCTTGATTGAAGTTGGTTTAGGTGGTTTGCTTGATGCAACCAATGTCATTACTCCACTTCTCAGTATTATTACAACTATTTCATTTGATCATATGAATGTACTAGGTAATACTTTGGCTGAGATTGCTGAGAATAAGTTAGGAATTGTAAAACCCGGAATTCCTCTTATCAGTGGAATCAAAGATGATAAATTACGCAAACAGTTTGTAAAACACACGAAAAAGAAAAAAACATCAGTAACTTTTACTGACTTCGATCAAATTAAAGTTGAAAAGATGGACCTACATGGTAGTATCTTTGCGTATAAAAATGAAACACCATATGTAATTAAGATGCTAGGTGCTCATCAAATCGAAAACGCTGCTCTTGCTTTAGAAGCGATAAAATATCTGAATGAAAATGGAATCATTGATGCACCTGATAATGTTATTAGAAATGGTTTAGAAAAGACTTCATGGCCAGGAAGAGCAGAAATTGTTCACAGAGATCCATTGATAATTCTCGATGGCGGTCATAACTTAGATGGCATAACACGGATGTGTGAGTTTATTAATTCCTTTAAAAAGAATCATTATGTCCGTGGAGTGTTTGCTGTGGCGGCTGATAAAGATAAAGAAGTGATGATTAAAAAGATTGATGATACTTTTGATGAAATTATCTTTACAGAGTTTAGTTATAAACGAAGTGATCATGCTTATCATCTCTATGAGCTTTCTAATCATCCAAAGAAACAATATCATGATGATATTAAAACCATTATTGATAAGGTTATAGAAGAACCAAAACCAATAAATGTGTTTTTAGGAAGTCTTTACTTTGTAAGTGAAGTTAGACAACTACTAAAAGATTTTAACAAATAATCTACTAGGCTTGTAATTTAGATTTACAAGCCTTTTTTCAACAAAAAAGATTGATTTTATTTAGTAATATGATATTGGTGATATTGTGAAAAAACATTCATTTGATTTTCCAGGAATAATAATAGGCATTGTTATTGGTTTAATATTTGGTTTTTTAATTAATTCAAGGTTAAGGGAGCCATTATTATCGACAAATGTCTCATTGAATGACACGAGTTCCGTATATTTGTTACAAGTTAATAAAACAACTAACCCCGAAGTAGTTGCTTCATTTTGTGATGATTTGCGTAGAAGTGGTTTGAAACCAGTTTATGTAAGAGAGGGATCTTATTACTATGTGTATACAGCTATTGCAAAAGAGGAAGAAGATTTAGCTTTAGAAAAAACAGTATTAGATCAGTTACAAATTTCTTATGTTGTGAAGGTTCAATCGCTTAATAACTATCCAAATAATATAATTGGCGAAGACGAATTTGATTTTTGGGATCAAGGCGTGAAAAATTTTTTGTTGGCACTCTCTGATAAGAATTTCACTATTAATAATGAATACTTAAATAATCCCATCAATGCAGAATTTCATAAAAATTTAATATATTTAAATGCTTTAGTTCAAAATGGTTCGAAAGAAGCAAAAAACTATCTCCTCCTCGAAACATATAAATTGATAGTTGAAAACTTAAGTTAGGAGGAATTAAGTGTTATTAAGAGATGTGCCATACTTTGAAAGACCACGAGAAAAAGCATTAAAATATGGAGTTAAGAGTTTATCAAATCAAGAACTCCTTGCAATCATTTTAAGAACAGGGACTAAATCAGAGTCTGTGTTAACCTTAGCAAATAAAATATTATATAAACTAGAATCAATCAGCGATTTAAATGATCTTACGTTAAATGAGTTAATGAGTATTAAAGGAATAGGAATTGCTAAAGCACTTGAAATAAAAGCAGCTATCGAATTTGGAATTCGGATTATAAGAGATGAACAAGATCATGAACAAGTCTTGAGTCCCTCAGCTGTATATGAATTATTAAAAGATGAAATGCGACTATTGAAGCAAGAACATCTTTATGCACTATACTTAAATATTAAAGGAAAACTTATATCCAAAAAAGTCATCACTAAAGGAACAACTAATATGACATTCATTGATGACAAAGAGATTATTAAATGGGCATGTAAGCATTCTGCTTCAGCCATTATCATTAGCCATAATCATCCAAGTGGTGATCCTACACCTAGTATGGAGGATTTAAGGGCCACCGAGAAATTAATAAAATCAACTAGATTAGTTGATATCCCCTTGCTTGATCATATTATCATTGGAAAATCTTATTATAGCATTCGTCAGAAAACCTCACTCTTTAGTCATAAATAGGGTTTGTCTAACGTAAAATGTTTTAGGTGATAATATGAATAAATATCATAAGCATCTAAAAAAATATCATCAACTTGTTAACAAACGAAATAAAAAAGAAAATAAAAAGACGTATTTTGATTATCTGTTAACGAGGATTTTTGTTAGTTCAGTTATCATTTTACTGTTTGTTTCGATTGATTTTTTAAACATTAGTTCTTTTAATAGTAAAGTAATTAATGCGAAATTATCAGAACAAACAAACATATTTAAATACGTGAATTTTTTTAATGGAACTTTCGGTTCTTTTTTTCCAATTGAAAAAAGTGAGCCTGTCTTTAGTTCAGATGTTTATGATTATGTTGCTTATAACAATAAAGTTAATGAAATTACTAACTATTCCTTTGAGGGGGTTGTTAATCTAGTAGAAGGAATCGTTATGAAGATTAGTAGAAATGAAAATAACTATTATGAAGTTATGATTAAGGGTGCTGACTCTTATGATTATGTTTATTCCAATTTAATAGGAATTGATGTATCGATTTATCAATATGTAACTAAAGATAAAATTATCGGTAGAGCCCCGAAGGTCAACAACATTTACCGTTTCAACCTACAAATTGTGAAAGATCAAGTCTATTATGATTTTTACGACCAATGTCAAGATTAAGATTCATTATTCATTAATAATCTTTATCATCTTATCATTGTTTTTAGGACAATTAAAATATGTTCTAATCTTTTTAACAATTGTCCTTCTTCATGAAGGAGGACATATTTTTGCGTTGTTGTTGTTTAAAGGTGAACTACAAAAAATTACCCTTACTGTTGTTGGTGGGATTATTGACGTCAATGACTATAAATTGAACAATCTTCAAAACTTAATTGTTAGCCTTAGTGGTATAACCATCAATGTTCTAATAATTCTTATAATTAAAAATATTTACATCGATAGTGCTATAAAAGAGGTTATCCTGTCTTATAATAAGTTAATGATAGCTTTTAACTTATTACCAATCTACCCCCTTGATGGTTTTAGAATCATTGAGGTTTTTTTAAATATGGTATTTGATTATGAGTACGCTCAAGATCTAAGTACAATCGTCTCATCTTTTTTTCTAATACTCATTTGTATGTATGGTATGATTTCCAAAAGTGGCGCCATAATAATAATTAGCATCTTTCTTTTCCTAAAAATGTTAGAACGAAGGAAAGTTTTGAAATTTTCTAGGATCCGTCATAATGCATATAATATTGCATTGATCAGACGATTAAATCGGTAATAATAGGATTTTAAAACATAGTTGTTTCGTTTGCAATATAATGGAAAAAATGGTATAATCATCAATGTAGTGTAAATCACTGTAATAAAATATTTTAGAAAGGATAGTAAATTAATGAGCAAATTTGTTTATTTATTTAACGAAGGAAATGCAGGAATGCGTAATCTCCTTGGTGGTAAAGGTGCCAATTTAGCCGAAATGACCAGTTTGGGATTACCTGTACCTCAAGGATTTACTGTTACAACTGAGGCATGTACAAAGTATTACACTGATGGTAAAACTTTAACTGACGACGTTGTTAATCAAATTTTTGAGGGCATTACTAGCCTTGAAAACCTTTATGGTAAAAAGTTTGGCGACGCTGAAAATCCTTTGTTAGTATCTGTACGTAGTGGTGCTCGTGCATCAATGCCTGGGATGATGGACACCATTTTAAATCTTGGTTTAAATGATATTGCTGTTGAAGGCTTAGCTCGTTTAACCGATAACCCTAGATTTGCCTATGACTCATATCGTCGCTTTATTCAAATGTTTGCTGACGTAGTTATGGAAATTGACAAATCAAACTTCGAAGAACTATTCGACGCTCAAAAAGAAAAGCGAGGAGTTAAAGAAGATACTGAATTAGACGCTGATGATCTAAAAATTATCGTCGCTCAATTTAAGAAAAAATATGCGGAATTAAAAGGCGAAGAATTCCCTCAAGATCCAAGAGAACAATTATTAGAAGCTGTAAAAGCTGTATTCCGTTCTTGGGACAACCCACGTGCTAACGTTTATCGTCGTTTAAACAACATTCCTTACGAATGGGGAACTGCAGTAAACGTTCAAGTGATGGTATTTGGTAACATGGGATTAGATTCAGGTACTGGTGTTGCATTCTCTCGTAACCCATCTAATGGAGAAAATGAATTATACGGAGAATATCTATTCAACGCTCAAGGTGAAGACGTTGTTGCTGGTATTAGAACACCAGAGCCTATCGCTAACTTGAAAAAAGTAAATCCTGCTATCTATGAAGAATTCGCGCAAATCGCTGAGAAACTTGAAAAACACTATCGCGATATGCAAGATATGGAATTCACCATTGAAAGAGGTAAATTATTTATTTTACAAACTCGTAATGGTAAGAGAACAGCTCAAGCTGCCTTACGTATTGCTATTGATTTAGTTAAAGAAGGCTTATTAACTGAAGAAGAAGCTATTCTAAAAGTTGAACCTAAATCACTAGACGCTTTATTACACCCTCAATTTGATGCAAAAGCAATTAAGAAAGCAACTCCAATTGCTAAAGGTCTTAATGCATCACCAGGTGCTGCAGCAGGTAAAGTTGTCTTTACAGCTGAAAGAGCAAAAGAACTTAGTGCTGATGGCTCTCCAGTAATCTTGGTTCGCCAAGAAACAAGTCCTGAAGATATTGAAGGAATGGTAGTAGCTAGAGGTATCGTTACTGCTCGCGGTGGTATGACAAGTCACGCAGCCGTTGTTGCTCGTGGTATGGGTACATGCTGTGTTGCTGGTTGTGGCGAACTTCACATTAATGAAGAACAACGTTTCTTCGAATGTAAAGGTAAGAGATATAACGAAGGCGATTGGATTAGTATCGATGGCGGTACTGGATTCATCTATGGCGAAAAAATTGACACTGTAGAAGCTGACGTTAGTGGCGACTTTGCAACTTTAATGGAATGGGCTGATAAATATCGTGCTCTAAGCATTCGTACAAATGCTGACAATCCAAAAGATGCAGAAACAGCTATCAGATTCGGTGCTGAAGGTATCGGATTATGCCGTACTGAACATATGTTCTTTGAATCAGATCGTATTTTCGCAATGCGTCAAATGATCGTTGCTAAGAACGTTGAAGAACGTCGCAAGGCTCTTGCTAAATTATTACCAATTCAACGTAAAGACTTTGAAGAAATCTATCGTGTTCTAAAAGGCTTGCCTGTTACTATTCGTTACTTAGACCCACCTCTACATGAATTCTTACCTCACACTAAAGAAGAAATTACTGAATTAGCTGAAGATTTAGGAATCACTTATGAAGAGTTAAAAGCAACTATTGATGAACTTCATGAGTTCAACCCAATGCTTGGACACCGTGGATGCCGTCTTTCAGTAACTTATCCAGAGATTGCTGAAATGCAAACTCGTGCTGTTATTGAAGCAGCAATTAACGTAACTAAAGAAGGTAATTTCACAGTTAAACCTGAAATTATGATTCCATTAGTTGGTGAAGTTAAAGAATTAGAATACATCAAAAAAATAGTTGATGAAACTGCTAAGAAAGTAATGGAAGAACAAGGCCTAACATTAGAATATAAAGTTGGTACTATGATTGAAATTCCTCGTGCATGTTTAACAGCCGATGAAATTGCTGAAAAAGCTGATTTCTTCAGTTTTGGTACTAACGACCTTACTCAAATGACTTTCGGATTCAGCCGTGATGACGCTGGTAAATTCTTAGAAGATTACTATGACAAGAAAGTATTTGCAATGGATCCGTTTGCTCATGTTGACCGTAAAGGTGTTGGTCAATTAATGAAAACAGCGATCAAATTAGGTCGTTCAGTTAAACCTGACCTTAAATTAGGTATTTGTGGTGAGCATGGTGGAGATCCATACTCAATCGAATTCTGTCATGAAATTGGTTTAGATTACGTTTCTTGTTCACCATTCCGCGTTCCAATTGCTCGTTTAGCAGCAGCACACGCTAATATCTTAAACAAGAGAAAATAAGTGAAAAATCGCTAACGTCAAGTTAGCGATTTTAATTTTAAGATTAATTTATTTTTTAAATAAACAAAGAGTTGTTTTTACCGATGCTCTTCACATTGTATAAAGCAGTATCAGCATCAACAATTAGTTTCTCGAATGTACGATCATCATGTTCTTTGGTGACTGTACCACCAATACTAATGGTAACATTTGCTCCTGGTCTGAGTCCAGGATTTTTGATACCTAAATTATAGACGGCTTGTCTTGCGTCTTCCGCAATCTCTCGAATTTCTGCTTCTGAAAGATTGAAGAATACAACCAGGAACTCTTCACCACCATAACGGAAGATATTATCCGTATATGGTGCAATAACTTCTTTAATAGTCTCAGAAATTTTTATGAGAGCTCGGTCACCTTCTATATGATTATAATAATCATTAAAGTCTTTAAAGTTATCAATATCTATCATTAACACACCAACAGGTATATTATTTTTGATATTGTAGTTACATTTCTCAGATAAACTTTCTAAGAAATGACGATTATAATAACTGGTTAAACTATCAGTTATAGATTTTTTCTGGAGTTTACTATTTAAATTATAGAGTTCTTTATTTTCCTCCATAATATTTTTTCTCTCATAATAGTCTTTTTCTTTTTGGAAGTATAAGAAGAGGGAAGCCAAAATCGCAAATAAGGCAAAGACTGTAGGATTGAGATAATCATTTTCCAACGTAGTAAAACTCGAGAAAATAATAGGTACTAAAATATATGTCAAGAAAGATAAGGCAATAGTAGTAATACTTACAACCGGTTTAAAGAGTGGGATTGTTCCAAAAATCAATAGACCGATCATATATGATATAACTATATTGGAAGGTGATGAATTAATAAAGGTAATAAAGACCGACCAAAACAAGATAATAGCATATGGTAAGAATGATAAAACTCTGAGGATTCTACAAGTCAGTCTAAAATATTTTTTGATAATTGAATAAGAAGCGATAATTAGTACCAACGCAATCAAAAGAAATAGATATGCTATAATTAAATAAGTCGATTGTTTTGAGATATTAAAATCCATTAAAAAAGCATTTATTAGAAATCCAATTAAAAAAATTAAAGCAATTGCAATCCCAATCAGCGACAGTTTAAGACCCCTACACAGGTTTATCATGGTATTTTCTTTATGAAAATCCGTATAATCGACTTGCTTTTTGGGAGTTTGGGCTTGGTACAAAGAATCACCTCCCTTTTTAAATTATTAGTGCTTTAATCATTATAGCACTTGATAAAGTCTTTTTCTACAAAAACGTTAATAATTTGTAAATAATTGTTAATCATTTTCAGAAACATCACAAAATAAATATCAAGTATTTTATAGGAATTTTAAGGTATAATAATTTTTAAGCAGGCAGTACAAAAAAATCTGGTAAAATAAGAAAATAATATTTTTTATTGCTTGCTTTTTATTATCAATTGATGTATAATATGTATGTTGCAAAAGTCGAGGCAACCGCTCAGAACAGGTTTAAAGTATCTTATGATCACCTTGATGGCGTGTCTTAGTTTATATGAGGAGGTGCAAACGATGTACGCAATTTTCGAAACTGGCGGTAAACAATATCGAGTTGAAGTTGGTCAAACACTTTATATTGAAAAACTCGATAAAGAAGTTGGCGAAAAGGTTGTTTTTGACCGTGTCCTACTTGTTGGTGATACTGTAGGTAGTCCTTTTGTTGAAGGTGCTAGCGTTGAGGCTGTTGTTGACAAACAAGGTAAACAAAAGAAAATTATTGTTTATAAATACAAGCCTAAGAAAAGCTACCACAAAAAACAAGGTCACCGTCAACCGTATACAAAGGTTACAGTAACCGCTATTAATCAATAATGATAAAAGCAAAATTCACTAAAACCGATGATCATTTTACTAATCTTGAAATAAGTGGTCATGCTGAGTATGCTGAATACGGCAAGGATATTGTCTGTAGCGCAGTGACTGCGGCATTTTCTACAACAATTAATTTAATTGATCGTATAGGTTTTAGATATCAGTTACAACAAAATGATGGTTATATCAATCTTAATGTTGCTGCAACCGACAAGATGATTGATCTAATCTTAGAAAATCTTTTCGATGTTTTAAAATCAATCGAAGAAGATTATCCCAAAAATGTGAAAGTTATTCTCAAAAAATAGGAGGTGGCGTAATGCTAAAATTTAATTTGCAATTTTTTGCATCTAAAAAAGGTGTCGGTTCTACTAGAAACGGCCGTGATTCAATTGGTCGAAGATTAGGTGCTAAATTAGCTGATGGTCAATTTGCCACTACTGGTTCTATTATTTATCGTCAAAGAGGAACTAAAGTTCATCCTGGAAACAATGTTGGTATTGGTTCAGATGATACATTATTTGCTCTTATCGACGGTATTGTTAAATATGAACGTAAAGGTAAAAGCAAAACTCAAGCTTCAGTATATCCAGTTGAATAATACCGTGATGCATTAAAGCACTTGATTTAAGGTTTTTTATCCTTGATAGAGTGCTTTTTATAATATTTAATGCATAATAGTAGATAATATAAATATCTAAATGGTATTATTTAGAATGATAAAAGGTGGTAATCAATATGTTTATTGATAGTGTAAAAATATATGTAAAAGCCGGCAAGGGCGGCGATGGAATCGTTGCCTTTCGTCGAGAAAAATACGTTCCTAAAGGTGGACCTGCTGGTGGTAATGGCGGTCGTGGTGGAAGTGTTATCTTTGTTGGTGACAGCAATTTAACAACTTTATTAGATTTACATTACCGAAAACACATCATCGCTGGTGATGGTCAAAATGGAATGAGCAAAAATAAATTTGGTCGAGATGGTGAAGATATTATTATCAAAGTTCCCCTAGGTACAACTGTTACTGATTTGGATCGTGGGGTAGTAATCGCTGATGTCACAACTGATGGACAACAAATTGTCATTGCTAGTGGTGGCAAGGGTGGAAAAGGAAATGCAGCATTTGCAACCCCGAGGGTTCCTGCACCTTATATCTTTGAAAAAGGTGATCCAGGTGAAGAGTTTAACTTAAAGTTAGACTTGAAAGTTTTAGCTGATGTTGGCTTAGTCGGCTTTCCAAGTGTCGGTAAGTCAACACTGATATCGGTGATTTCTGAAGCTAAACCTAAAATCGCCGATTATCCGTTCACTACTTTAAAACCAAATTTAGGCGTTGTTCAAGCACCCGATGGACGCAGTTTTGTGGTAGCGGATTTACCAGGATTAATTGAAGGAGCTCATTTAGGGGCTGGTTTAGGTATAGAATTCTTAAAGCATATTGAAAGAACCCGAGTCATCGTTCATATCGTTGATATGGGGTCCCTTGATGGTCGTGATCCATATCAAGACTACTTAACCATTAATAAGGAATTAGAAAGTTATGATATGGAGTTATTAGAACGACCACAAATTATTGTCGCTAATAAGATGGACTTACCAGAATCTGAAGAAAATCTAAAAAGATTTAAAGAATTAGTAAAAGAAGAAGTTATTCCAATCTCTGCAGCAACCAAAGAAAATATTTCAACATTGTTGTATAAGATAGCCGATACGCTTGATGAAGTACGAGCTCAAGAGCCTAAATTAAAAATCAATGAACAACCGGTGGAATATACTTATCAAGAACCAGAAGCTGATTTTACTATCGCTCGTGATGAAGATGGAGTCTTCAATGTCACTGGACCGACTATTAAAAAGTTATTTGATCGAACCGATTTCAATTTTGAAGAAAATGCAAAACTGTTTGCCAGACGCATCCGCAACCTAGGAGTTGACGCAAAACTCAGAGAGTTAGGAGTTAAAACTGGCGATATTGTTCGCATTTTCGATTATGAATTCGAGTTCATTGAATAAAATATAAAAAATTTAAAATAAGGAGATTTTATTCTTGTGAGAAGAAAAGATACTCAAAAAGTTGCATTAACAGGTATTCTAATTGCTTTAATTGCAATTATGACATTTATTCCATTCATAGGCTACATTAATATAGGTTTTGTTACCTTAACTACCATTTTTGTACCTGTGATTATCGGTATTATCTATTTAAAAGATATTCGTTATTCGTTAGTGTTGGGCTTAGCCTTCGGGTTTTTAAGTTTCTTAAAAGCATTAGTTAAACCCGAAACATTACTCGACCCATTTTTCGTTAATCCATTAGTCTCAATTGTTCCAAGAATATTGATGGCTGTGGTTGGTCATTATGTTTATGTTGCATTTTCACGCCAAAGCAATAAATGGCTAACCTATAGTGTAACTGCCCTTTTAACTACTGTGGCCAATACTGTTTTTGTCCTTGGATCGCTATTGTTATTCTATTTTAACGATATTAATACTATTGCTGTTGAAAATGAATTTGCATCAAGTGCATGGTCTTATATCTTACTGATAATTACCACAGGATCAATTTTTGAATTTATTAGTTCAGTTGTTCTGACAATCATTGTAATGAGAGCAACCGACTACTTTATTGAACGATATGAACACTAATATAAGAGGTTTCTAAAGAACTAAGTTCTTTGGAAATCTCTTTTTTTGTCTTAAAAATTCTTCATTCTTTGATAAAATATGATATAATAATTTCTAGGTGAAGAATATGTATCAAAAAATTGATAAAAGCAAATACACGCCAATGATGCGTCAATACTTAACGATTAAAGAAGACTATCCTGACACTCTCGTTTTTTTTCGCTTAGGCGACTTTTATGAGATGTTTTTTAATGATGCCATTGTCGCTAGCCGCGAATTAGAAATTGTCTTAACAGGTAGGGATGCCGGCACAGAAGAACGAGTTCCTATGTGTGGAGTGCCTTTTCATAGTGTTGATTCATACATTGATCGTTTGACTGAAAAAGGATATAAAGTAGCGATTGTGGAACAACTAGAAGAACCAAGTAATAAAAAGATTGTATTACGAGATGTCGTGCGAGTTATCACTCCTGGTACCGTCGTTGACGAAAAAGCTCTCGGAGAAAAGGATATTGTATATTTAGCAAGCCTTGAAAAAGATAGTTTCGGATACAGTTTATCTTATGTTGATTTATCAACCGGATTAACATATGCTACTAGTTTTCCTTTAAATGAAGAACTGGTGATTAATGAGGTAATCAAACTTCAAATTAAAGAAATTGTTGTTTCTTCAAGCTTTGATTTACTTAAATTCACTATTCTTAAAAATAACTATGGAGTTTTATTCTCCGTATGTGATGAAACAAAGATTGACCCTTATCTTAGCGTCTTGATTAATAAACTACCAGCGCTTGAATTTTCAAGTGCTCAGAGACTACTTGCATATGTTGTTAAAACACAAAAACGGGTATTGATCCACCTTCAAAAATTCAATCACTATGATAGTAGTGATTATCTAAAGATGGATTTAAATTGTGTCCGTAATCTTGAATTGATTGAATCAATTCGCAGTAAAAACAAGAAGAATAGCTTATTCTATGTCTTAGACCAATGCGTAACCGCAATGGGATCGCGATACTTGAAAAAGAGTATCTTATATCCGTTGTTTGATCAAGAAAAGATTATTAATCGACAAATAGTTATTAAGAGTTTAATTAATTCTTATCTGATAGCCAATAATTTAATAGAAGCGTTAGCTAGTGTTTACGACTTAGAGCGGATTATTGGTCGGATAAGTTATGGTAATTTAAGTCCCAAGGACTTATTGATGTTAAAGAAATCTTTAAGTGTTTTACCAATTATTAAAGAAAATCTTTTTACTTTAGATAACGATGTTTGTCGTCATTACGCTAATCAAATATCTGATTTTAGTGAGCTGACCTTTTTATTAGAACAAAGTATTAGAGAAGATGCCCCATATTATATTCGTGATGGTGGCATTATAAAAAGTGGCTACAATAAAGAATTTGATGAATTAAAAAATATTAGTTCTAAAAACAAAGAATTTTTAGTAAACTTAGAAATCCGTGAACGAGAACGTACTGGTATTAAAAACTTAAAAGTTGGTTACAACAAAGTCTTTGGATACTTCATTGAAGTTACCAAATCAAATATTCCACTGATAAAAAAAGAATTTGGCTACATTAGAAAACAAACTCTAAGTAATGCCGAACGTTATATAACCGAAGAATTAAAAGAACGTGAAGTTTTAATTTTAAGAGCAGATGAAAAAGCTCTTGAATTAGAACAATCATTATTCAATGAAATTAGAGACATTTGTAAAGGCTATACAAGTGAACTCCAAAAGACGGCTTTAATCATTAGTGAACTTGATATGCTACTAGCTCTTAGTATTGTAGCAAAAAAGAATAATTTTGTCTGCCCTACTTTTGGTGATTCGGTAGATGTTATTGATGGTTGGCACCCAGTACTAGCTCATTTTAGTAAAGAACCAGTCATTCCTAATGATTTAAAGATGACCGATGATGATCAAATAATCGTCATTACCGGTCCGAACATGAGTGGAAAAAGTACTTATATGCGTCAAAATGCTTTACTGGTTATTATGGCTCAAATGGGATCTTTTGTTCCTGCCGTCAGTTGCACCCTTCCAATCTTTGATCAAATATTTACTAGGATTGGATCAAGTGATGATATCACGAGTGGTGAATCAACTTTTATGGTTGAAATGCTAGAAGTTAATTTTGCATTAAAGAACGCCACTGAAAATAGTCTAATTTTACTTGATGAAGTTGGCAGAGGAACTGCCACCTTTGATGGAATGGCTTTAGCTCAAGCAATTCTTGAATATATTCACAACCATACTAAAGCCAAAACCTTATTTTCAACCCATTATCATGAATTAACTATTTTGGAGGATGACTTGAAAGGTCTCAAGAACGTTCACGTGGATGCTCGTAGCGAAAATGACACAATAATCTTTTTCCATAAAGTATTACCAGGCCCAAGTGATGAAAGTTATGGTATTAATGTTGCGAAACTTGCTGAGTTACCTGATCAAATCATTCATCGCGCCAATGATATTCTTATTAAGATTGAACAACAAAATGGCTATGAGAAAAAGGTTTTATCACCATCTACTTATCAAGAACCGAAAATTATCAAAGAGGTTCCGGAAAATGTTAAAGTGGTAATTGATGCTTTAAATGAACTTGATGTTGATAATCTCAAACCACTGGATGCGCTAATGTTTTTAGCTAAAATAAAGGAGAAATTATAGATGAGTATTATAAAACTTCCTCCCCATCTTGCAAATATGATTGCTGCTGGAGAAGTGGTTGATCGCCCACTAAGTGTTGTTAAAGAATTAGTTGAAAACAGTATTGATGCTGGAAGCACTAGTATTAAGGTTCAACTAGTTGAAAGCGGGATTACTAAAATCACTGTCATTGATAATGGCAGTGGAATCGACCAAAGTGAAATGCTAATTGCTTTTCAATCACATGCTACCAGTAAAATTAAAACCGCGGAAGACCTATTTAAAATTGGCTCCCTTGGCTTTAGAGGGGAAGCCCTGCCATCGATTGCTGCGGTTAGTGTAGTAACTATGACCTCAAGCACTACTGGAAATGAGGGGTATTTCTATACTTTAAAAGCTGGTGAAGTAGTTGATGAAGGTCCTACGCAAATGACTAAAGGCACTAAAGTAGAAGTAGAAAAATTATTTTTCAATACACCTGCTCGTTATAAACACTTGGGTTCAACCTATCAAGAATTGAGTTTAATAACTGACTATTTATATAAATGTGCTTTATCACATCCTAATATTGCATTTACCCTAACTAATAACGATAAAATTCTCTTTAATACGAGCGGCAAGAATGATATAATTGAAACGATGGGAGAAGCTTTTGGTTTAGAAACTGTCAATAATGTCTTTTATTTTGAGGGGAAAAATTCGCTTTATAAAATATACGGTTACACCTCAAATAATCAAGTATTTCGCTCTCATAAAAATAACATTACTGTCATTTTAAATGGCCGTGTTATCCGAAACTCGGGACTCATCTATGCTGTTAGTGAAAGTTATAAATCGATCATACCAATCGGTAAATATCCGATAACGGTTTTATATATTGAAAGTGATTTGACATTGGTTGATGTTAATATTCATCCTTCTAAATTAGAAGTGCGCCTAACCGATGAAACAACTTTGAAAAATTTAATCACTGATACAATTAAAAAGGTTCTTTATAACCGACCGCTAATCGAACAAAGAACGGAAAATGTAAATCAAGATTATTTTAGACAAGAAACTTTTCCAGATGATGTAGAGCTAGTATCTAACGAAAAAGAGGAGGAAGAAATTCTTTATACCGAAGAAGTAAAAGAAGTAGTAAAACAAGAAGAGTTTTCATTTTCTGATTTTTGGGATGCTTATCCCGATAGCACAACGGTTATTAAAGAAGAACCAATAGTGATTGAACCGGAAAAACCAGTAATTGAACCAAAAGTTAAGTATGAACAAACTGAAATAAATAAGACCTCATTTTTTGAGAGTTTAGATTATTTAGGACAATACAATCAAACCTATTTATTGATGCAAGGTGGTACAGATCTTTATCTGATCGATCAACACGCAGCAATGGAACGGGTTATGTATGAAAAAATACGAAAAAGTTTCTCAAATGTCACAAACGATTTTTATGATTTGTTAATTCCGTTTCAATTGGAGTTTTCAGTTTCTGAAGCTTTACTTATTATAAGCAAAATGGATGAAATCAAATCTTTAGGAATTGTTATTGAAGAGTTTGGAAATACTGCTTTTATCGTACGCAGTATTCCAATATGGATTCCCAATGGATTAGAAAATGAGTTTGTTTCTGATATTATCAATCATATAATTAATAACCGGGAAACCGGAAAAGCTAAAATGTATGACAGTTTAGCAAAAAGTTTAAGTTGTAAAGAGTCAATTAAAGCTAATATGCATATTGATCGGGAAGAAGTAAAGAAACTAATGAGTGATTTAGATCGCTGTGAAATGCCTTATACCTGTCCTCATGGAAGACCAACTCTAGTTAAATTTACGCTTTATGAAATTGAAAAAATGTTTAAACGGGTGATTTAATGAAAAAAGTTATTATTATTACCGGTCCTACGGCAGTTGGGAAAACTAAACTATCAATAAAACTTGCTCATCTGCTAAAAACCGAAATTATTAGTGGCGATGCCTATCAGATTTATCGTAATATGAATATTGGCACCGCAAAACCAACTATGGCTGAGCGTGAGGGCATAATACATCATCTTATGGACATCATTGATCCGAGTGAATCATATTCAGTTGCTGATTATCAAACCCAAGTTAGATCAAAGATTGATGATTTGACGAGTCGAAATCTTATCCCCTTAATTGTTGGGGGTAGCGGACTTTATATAGATTCAGTAATCTTTGATTATCAATTCAATGCTCCATCGAGAAATCAGGAGATTGAATCGAGATTTTCAGGTTTGGATAATGAAAGTTTGCATCAGCACTTAGCATCATTAGATGCAGAAGCTGCTCGAAATATTCATCCTAACAACCGAAAACGGGTCTTGAGAGCGATTGAACTTGCTGATAGTGGTTATAACTACCACCATAACAAAGATCGAACCAAACGCTTATATCAGGCTTTAATCTTCTTTTTAAATGATGACCGTACTACTCTTTATCAACAAATAAATGCTCGCGTGGATGAAATGATGAAGCAAGGCCTCTTAGAAGAAGCCGAAAAGATTTTTCATCAACCTTTGTCTATTCAAGCTGCTAAAACAATGGGATACCAAGAATTATTTCCTTACTTTAAAGGTGAGATAACTTTAGAAGAAGCGGTTGATCAAATCAAAAAGAATACTAGACGCTATGCTAAGAGACAGTTAACATGGTTTAGAAATCGTGACGATGTTATCCAGGTAATGATAAATCGAGAAAATTTTGATGAAACGATAAATTTTGTCTATCAAAAATCACTAAGCTTTATTAAAGGAGAGAAACTATGAGGAAGATATCAATTTTATGTCTGTTGCTAGCAATGATGTTTCTAGGTGGATGTCAAGAGAAAGAAGTTCTTGTTGAAGAAGAAATAACGATAAATATGTATTATGGTGATCAGATTGATATACATGATTATTTAGAAAATTTAGATTCTTTCTACTTTGACAATAATCAAAAAATAGAAGAACTAACAGCCGGGAATCATGAATTATATCTCCATTATCGCTTGAAAAACGATAATACCCCTTATAAACAATTATTTAAAATTAATGTGAAGGCGGTGAATTTAGGATACAATATGGAAACAAAAACAATTAACAAAGGTAATTATCAAATATTTAACAATGAATTAGAAGCTGGTGTCTTAGAAAACTTAGATTATGTCAATAATAGTTTAGTCTTAAGAGATAATCAGATTCAAGGTAGTGTTACGACGCCGATTTATGAGGCTCCATTATTTAGTACCATAGTTGCTTCTTGGAATGCTCTTACTGATTCTAATAACAATATTGAATTAATGGTGAGAGTTCGTGTAGATGGTGCTTGGAGTAATTATTTTTCATATCGAGCATGGTCTAAGAACAAAATAAACTATACAATTGATACAAAAGATCAATTGGCTAGAATATCCATAGATATGATTGATATTTTAGATGGCAAGTATGCTGATGCTTTTCAAATCAAAGTATTTTTAAGAAGAGACAACTTGGAAATTAGTTCTCCAATTTTAAAAATGTTTTCGGTGGCCCTTGATTTGAAAGATGAATCAACTTTTGTTTGTGAAGATGATTATTATCAGGTAGTTGATATTCCTAAAATCACCCAAATGGATGAACCAGGAATCGGTAACATCATTTGTAGTCCAACTTCAACCACCATGATGTTAAATTATCTTGGTATTGATATCACTAAAGGTGATTTCGCGAGAATGGCTCGTGATAATCGTAGTAGTACAATTTACGGTAATTGGACTTATAATGTTGCTGCTGCTGGTGAATTAGGAGTTAATGCCTATGTCGCTAAAATTACTATGGAAGAATTGAAAGCTTTTATCGCATCAAATCAAGCAGTAGTAGTAAGTATTAGATCGACCAATTCCAATCCGCTGACTGGAGCTCCTCAACAATATCCAAGTGGTCACTTAATGGTTGTTAAAGGATTTACCATTATTGATGGAGTTGAATATGTAGTAGTTAATGATCCAGCTGATCCTAATGTGGAAAATGTTGAGCATTTGTATCGAGTAAATGAGTTAAATAATACCTGGAAAGGTTACTCATATATTATTTATAAATAGAAAAACAATAACGAAAGAAGGTAAATTATGAAAAGAAAATTTTTATTATCTTTTTTACTGATTGCATCTTTAATACTACTTGGTGGATGTCAAGATCGCACAAAACAACCAGATGTTGATATTAACTTCAGTGTTTCACCAAATGGTGGTGGGGAAGTTAAAGCAAATTATGATGATTTTAAACTAAATGATGGGGTTGTTTTAACCGCTATTCCTAAAGAAGGTTATATTTTCAAGAACTGGACCGAAGATGGAAATGAAATAAGTACTAATGAAGTATACAAATTTCGCGCTTTAACTAATCGAACACTGGTAGCTAACTTTGTTGAGAGTTTCAACTTAGAAGTTAAATTTGATCCTACTGAAGAAGCCGGAAAAATCGAAGCAGAAAAAGCTTATGAAAAAAATACCGAAATTACCATTAAAGCAACCGCAAGTTATGGATATGAATTTGTTAAATGGGTTGATGAAAATGGTAATGAAGTAAGTAAAGATAAAAACTATACCTTTACCATCACAAATGACACAGTATTAACGGCTGTTTTTGAAAAGGTTAGTCCAACTGAATCTTCACAAATCATTACTTTTGTTGTTATAGTTGTGTTGATTGCTGGTGGAATCGCTTTAACATTAGCTCTAAAGAAGAAGCGAAAAGTAACTGCTGGAAATAAAACATCAGAATAAACCACTTGAAGCCTAGTTTATGCTAGGCTTTTAAATTTGCTTATTATATAATTTTTGATTTTTAATATAATTATATAGGTGAGCATAATGAGAAAAGTTATTGGTTTAATAATAGTAGCTATAATTTCCTTAACTAAAACAGTGGATCATCAAGCCACGATAAATGATGTATCGGCCCGTAGTGCAATCCTAATGGATGCAGGAAGTGGTAGGGTGATGTTTCAAAAAAATATTCACGAAAGACTTCTTACTGCCAGTATTGCCAAGATTATGACCGCAATCACCGCAATCGAACATCTAGATTTGGAACGTGAAATTACCGTAACCAAAGATGTTTTAAAAGCCCATGGTTCTAGTATATATTTAGAAATAGGTGATCGGATTAAGATAATAGACCTCTTATATGGCTTAATGTTAAGAAGTGGTAATGATGCCGCTTTGATGATTGCTTTAAGTTACAATGTTAATGAAAGTTACTTTGTCAGGCTAATGAATGAAAAAGCAAAGCAATTGAAGATGACCAATTCGACATTTGAAAATCCTTCAGGACTTGATGAAACTACCAAAAATTATTCAACGGCTTATGATATGGCTGTATTAATGCGTTACGCTCTACAAAATACAACCTTTAGGATGATTATCAGTACAAAACATTATGTAGCCAAAACAGCAAGTGGAAAAATATTAGATTTTTATAATAAACATCGTTTAGTTTGTGAACATCCACAGGTAACTGGGGGCAAAACAGGTTATACCAAACTTGCTGGAAGAACCCTCGTTACCAGCTTTCAAAATAAGGGAATGGAAGTAATTGTAGTTACCTTTGATGCTGGAGGGGATTGGAATATTCATAAATCCCTTGCCAATTATGCTTTTGAGAATTTTAAGAATGAACTAATTATTAGTAGACGTCATTTTAAGCTGGCAACATGTCTATATAGTTTTGACTTTTTTCTGGAAAGAGATGTTTACCTACCTTTAAAAGAAGGTGATGAAGTTTATTTAGGTTTATATCTTAAACCTGAAAGTAAGAAGAATAAAGGGCTTATAGGGCAACTTAATGTATATTTAAACAATGAATTAATCTTAAGGGTGCCGGTATATCAATAATGCTAAATATCATTTGGGTTGTTTTAATACTATCTGGTATTCTATATAGTATATTCACTGGAAATACTAATCAAATCGGTGAAATAATATTAAACTCATCACTGGATGCCTTTAATCTATTCTTTAAGGTAGCTCTTTTACTAATTTTTTGGAATGGGATGTTTCAAATTGCAATCAATAGCGGGATGATAAAAAGAGTTAGCAAAATATTAAAGCCCATACTAGTAAAACTTTTTCCTGAAATTCCTTATGAAAGTGAAATATTTGAGTATATCTCAGCAGCAATTATTGCTAATGTATTGGGTCTTGCTGCTGCAGCAACCCCGCTGGGCCTTAAAGCGATTGAAGAGATGCAAAAAATAAATACCGATAAAAGAAAAGCATCAAGATCAATGATTACTCTCTTGTTACTTAATATTAGTAGTTTAACGCTTTTTCCTTCAACAATCATTAGTTTAATGCATTCATTTAATAGTAAATCAACTAACACCTTATATCTGTTATTGTTTGTCACTACTAGTATCGGAACAATTTTTGCGATTATGCTTGATAAGGTATTTGCTTGGTTTTATTCAAGGAGGGAAAAAGAATGATTGCGATTGTCATTTATGTAACGATAATATTAGTCTATTCTCTTTTTAAGAAAGTTGATGCTTATGAGTCTTTTAATCAAGGAGCAAAAGAAGGTTTAAAAGTATGCGTTAATATCTTTCCGCCTCTCTTAGCCTTCATCGTGTCAGTCAATATTTTTATGAAATCAGGAATTACAGATGCACTTGGAAGTCTATTTTCCAACAAACTAGTACCACCAGAAATCCTATTACAAGGTTTTATAAGGCCGTTATCAGGAAATTCATCCTTAGTTTTAATGACTAAAATATATGAAACCTATGGTGTCGATAGTTTGTTTGGTAAAATGGCTACCCTTATTCAGGGTACCAGTGACACTACTTTATATATTGTTTCGTTTTATTTAGGAACAGTTTCCATTAAAGATAGTAAGTATGCTATAAAAGCTGGTCTTCTGATAAATCTTTTTACTTTCATTATGGCTATTGTAATTTGTTTGATATTATTCGATTAAATGCGCATAATTCGTGCGCATTTTTATCTTAACTCTTTTTAGTTGTTAAGAAGGGCTGTTTTTTGGTATAATATTATAGGTGAATTATATGATTAGATTACAAAAAATTATTGCTGATGCTGGAGTAGCTTCGAGAAGAAAAGCCGAAGAGTTGATCTTAGCAGGGCGGGTAAAGGTTAATGGTGAGGTTGTCACCGAATTAGGTTATAAAGCAAGTCCCAAAGATATCATTATGGTTGATGACAAGGTGGTAAGCAAACAAGAAAAGAAATATTATTGTTTATATAAGCCACGGGGTGTTATTTCTTCGGTAAGTGATCCGTTAAATAGAAAAACCATAATTGATTTATTAGATGAAGATCTTAAATCTTATCGGTTATATCCCGTAGGACGTTTAGATTATGATACCAAAGGTATCATCCTTTTAACTAATGATGGAGAGTTTATGAATTTAATGGTAGGACCTCAAAGCGGAGTTCAAAAACAATATTTGGCTCGCCTTGATGGTATTATTGACAAAAAGACATTAGCCACTCTTGAAAAAGGTATTGTGATTGAGGGACAAAAAACACTTCCTTGTATAGCGAGAAGAGTATCAGTAGATCGAAAACATCGTTCTAGTTTGGTTGATATAACCTTAACTGAAGGGAAATATCATCAAGTGAAGAAGATGTTTGAAGCGGTTGGCTTCCCGGTTAAGAGACTAACTAGAGTTCGCTTTGGATGTGTTGAAATTGGAACAATGAGTGAAGGATCATATCGCCCCCTTACCATTCATGAAATAAAAACGTTAAGAGTGCTTGCTCTAGAGGATAAGATAATAAAACGCCCTAGATAGTCATATACAGGTCATTTTATAGCATTTGAGTGGATAATTACCCACACAATCAAAATTCAAACGCTGTAATAAGGGTTGGTAGAAAGGACAGGTAGTATGTTTTTATATTTTGCTTGGGAATTCGAATTAATAAAATGGTTACAAGAGCATAGTAATAAAATAACTGATTTCTTTTTTAACGCAGCTTCATTATTTGGAGAAGAAATTATTCTAATAATGGTGGTGGCAGTTGTTTACTGGTGTATCAGTAAAAGACGTGGCGAATATATTGCTTTTTCACTTATGACATCAATCGCCTTGAATGCCATATTGAAAAATATATTCTTAGCTAAACGGCCATTTGAATATGAAGGGTATGGGATTATTAATAAACGTCCCGCAACCGCAACCGGAACATCATTCCCGAGTGGTCATACGCAATCTGCATCAACCGCTTTTACTTCGCTATACCTAGCATTTAAGAAAAAGTGGATGTTGTACTTTGCGATTATCATAACCATTTTAGTTGCCTTATCACGGATTAATTTAGGGGTTCATTTTGTAACAGATGTTGTTGTTGGTGGTATTCTTGGAGTGGTTTTTGCTATCGGAGCTTACAAACTCTTTAACACTTTTGAAAAACAGAAGTTTTTAATCTATTTAATTATTATCCTATTCTTAATACCGGTGTTAATTATCATCGATGATAAAGCAATTTATATGGGGGCTGGTCTCTACATTGGTTATGTCAGTGGTATCTTTGTGGAAAATAAGTATATCAATTTCACAACTGAAAGTACCCTTTTAGAAAAGATAATTCGTGTTTTATTAGGCGTGGTATTGCTTTTTGGTTTAAAAGAAGGTTTAAAATTAATCTTTCCAGAGCAAAATCTATTCCACATGATTAGATATGGTTTAATTAGTTTTGTTGGGATAGGCCTCTATCCTGTTACTTTTAAATACATCAACAAAGGTTTATTGAAAATGAGCAAACGGGAAGTCTAATCCCGTTTTTTTCTTTCAAAATAGTTAAAAATAAATAATCATTTAAAAATTACTAATATATTAATAATGAACTTATTTAAAAGGGGGGGAGTAAGTAAACAATGTTTGATATCTTATTGGCGATTACCATTACGTTAATAGTTACTGTTATAGTATACTTATTAATAAGAAAAGCGGTAAAAGCCCGCGCAAAATGTGACTTTGTGACATTAGGATTTATCATTTGGTTTATCCTATTGTTGACAATAGGATTAACTCTCTTGTATGTTGGATTGTTCCTATAATGTTACAATAATGTAAAATAATATTGCCTGCCTAAAGTAGGTGCTTAATGCAAATTAAGTACCTACCGAAGCAGGAATTTTTATTATAAATATACTCATCACTTGTATTTTTGACTATATTTATGTATAATAATAATGGTGATATTAATGAACGGACTTAAAAATATTGATAAAATAATCATCCCGACTGATATTATTCTTGACTTAGTGGACATCTATAAATACATTGGAAAAAATGATGACTATTATAATCGAGTTGAGAATAATTATGATATCATTTTAGAACAAACGATTGAACGTGATACTTACTTTTTAGCTAGTCTAGCTGACTTAGATCTATCAGACACAAGAATGAGATTAATTATTACTAAGAATTCGAAACCTAGAACAAAAGAAGAGGCCATTCTTGCAAATATTAAAGAGGTAGTAAAGGTTATTCATCGAAACTCTTCAGAATACATCTTTAATTCAAGTGATCTCCTAGCTATTGCAAATAAGATTTATGACAAAAACAGCGTAAAGTTTGCTAGTGAAAAGCGATCGCGTAAGACGCCGCTCGCAAGCCAAGCGTTAAGAAGTAAAAGAGTTGTATTTGATGAGATGGTAGATGAATACTCTCTTTTAATTGAGAAAGAGATACATGAGCGAATTTTCTTATCTACGATGTTTTTTGTTGACTTTATTAATTATCAACCTTTTACTGATAAGAATGAAATAACTAGCTATTTGGCTCTCTATTACTTATTACTCAGATGCAATGTCGATGTTTTTAAATATATTAGTTTTTTTGAAAGTTGGTTTGAGGTAAAAGATGAATTTCAAAAGCAACTCATAGCAGCAAGTTTTAACTGGGAGGAAGGTTTTCCTCAAGTGTTAGGTTTGTTTAGGGTAATTTTGAAAATGATCAAATCCAGCTATCATCGCTTAGAAGACTTTATAAAAGAATATTATTATGAAGAGAAAATAAATAAAGCAGATAATGTTGAAAATACTATTTATAAATTGCCAAACATTTTTTCAAAAGAAGATATTAAGATGATTCACCCTTATATTAGTGAATCAACAATTAATCGTACTCTAGCCAAACTACGAGATGAAAATAAAATTCGTCCACTTGGAAGAGGACGAAGCGCCAAATGGTGTAAAATCATCGAAGAAGATGATTTTGAACATATTTTTAGAGGATAATCAAATGAAACCTATATCGAACTATCATACTCATATTTACTTATGTAAGCATGCTACTGGTACAGTAAGAGACTATGTAGAAAAAGCTATAAGCTTAGATTATCAAGTGATTGGTATTTCAGATCACGGTCCAATTAACGAAGAATTAAAAAAACAGTTTTATACTAGACGGATGGATATGAAAGAATATCAAAATATTTACTTGAAGGATCTAGTACAATTAAAAGAAGAATATAGAGATAAAATAACCCTTCTAGGAGCACTTGAAATTGAATTCTTTGATGAGATGGTAACTCACTATCCCAAATTCATCAATGAACTTGACTATTTAATTTTAGGACAACACTATCTAAAGGTTGATGGTAAGTATACAAGTGTTTATCGAGGCATGACCCCGAAAAACATAAAGATCTATACTGATACCGTATTAAAAGCATTTGCCTCTGGATACTTTAAAATATTGGCTCATCCAGAAATATTCACTATGAGTTATCCAAAATGGGATGAACATTGTGAACAGGCAACGCAAAGAATAATTGAAGGTGCTAAAAAATATAATATTATCTTAGAAGTCAATGCCAATGGAATGCGACTTAATAGAGCGGCTTTAACTAAAGATAATAAGTTCACCAATTCATATCCACATTTAAATTTTTGGCAATCTGTGGCCAAGACTGATTTGCCGGTAATTGTTAATGATGATGCTCATGCAGTGGAACATCTTTGTGATCAAGCCACTTTTAGAGCTTATGATTTTGCGAGAGAACTTGGACTGAATATTATTCAAAAAATACAGCTTTGATTAAATAACTTGAATTGATAATTACCCACAAAAACAAAACTCAAACGCTGTGACAAGGCTTATGGACAACCCCTTAAAAAGGGGTTTTTTGTTTTGGGAAAGTCGTGAATTTATTTTAGCGAAGTGATGAGAAAGATTAAAATAAAATAAGGTGTGTGTAGTGAAAGTCCTAAATTTTCAGATTGTTAAAATGCAGATGGAGGACTCTAAAATATTTGAAGCTAGCCCCCTCAAAAATCAGGGCTTATATGATAATTTGAGTTAACAACTATCCACGAAAAACAATTTCAAGCGCTATAAAACGGCTTATTTTTATGATTCTATAATTAAAATAAGATATTTTTTTCTTAAGCTTAGTCTTTCATATGGTCTAGAGATGATAAACAGAACAAGTGAAAACAATATTCAAATTATAAGCCTAAAACAAGCGAAATAAGACATTTTTATATACTACCTAGGTTTCTTATTTAGAAGTATATAAAATCCAAAATTGAGCGTTTTTTTGTCTCAAAGTATTAGAAGTCTTTCGACAAAATATGCTATAATTAAATATATCAAATCTTTGTTCTTGAATATGTTTGTTTTTAAAAACGGCTTAACTTTCGACAAATAAATATAATAAACTACTCTATATTGTGTTAGTAGAACCACTATTACTAGATATTGTTATTGTTGTTATGCTTCCTATAATATATATTATGTTAACTAGTTGTATTGTAAGGTAAAAAGCGGATAAAACACTAATATGTTGAAATGTTGATAACTACTAAAACACGCATTTTATTACTTATTTTCTGATCAAATAATTGACAAATCTTCTGCTTTTAAACCGATTGATTTCTCTCACTACAAGTTTTCTTTCGATAACAATTGACAAATTAAGCAGTCCTTTTGTCATGTTTGTTAGTATTTGAAATACTTGTACTTGTTATAAGATTCTATTCGACAAAATACCCCATATGTCAGCGTCTGAAATAATTTTTCATGTCCAATAGTATATTCACCTTTTCCTACAGAGGCCTACTTTCTACACATCTATCCTCCAAAAAAATATATTGGTAATTGGTCGTGCATTTTCTTCAGCTAATGTTTTGTGTTCAAATCTCTAAAGATCATCGTATTAATAAAACTATTTTTTTCAAATAGTTTTGTATTTGCCTATATAAATCACTTTATTTTTAACTTGGACTTACACTTTTAAAAATCATCAAAAATAAATAAATAACCACCCCTTCTCAGAGCGTTTGAAAAATGTTTTTGTGGATATTCATCCATTCATATTTTTCTACAAGAGTCGACATTTTGATGTTTTTTGATTTGGATATATGTGTGTTTCAAAAAACTTCTTCTTACATATATGACTTGTTTTTTCCGTAAGTATAGAGTATATTTTTTTAAATATATGTTTTTTTAAAATCTATTTTTCCCTTAACATATATAGAAAAATCAAAATATCTGTTGTTCATTCTTTTCTATATAAATTGATTTTCTCAAGCTAAAAGATTTTATATATATCTTACTCCTTTTGTTTTTTTCTTCCAGATATATAATTCCCATCTGATTTTATTTTTGAGTGACATTTGTGAATTGACTTTCTATTTGATATATGTATTATCGTTGTCGATATATTACATTTTTTAAAAATGCAAGCGACATTGAAATTGTAAAATCTTTTTTATTTAATGATTTCTTTTAAAATGTTTCATTTTTCTAGTTTATATATGTAAATATTTTTTCGGTACAAAATATCAAACAATCTGATTTTATCCGACAAAATAACCCTTCCTACAGCGTTCGAAAATTCAAAACGTGGGTAATTGTCCATTCGAATTATATAGCGAAGGCTATGTTATATATCTAAAACCTGTTTTTGACAAAATTAAAGTGACATAGGACTTATTCAAAAAAAGTAAATAAAAAAAGCGCATTACGCGCTCATT
Source organism: Acholeplasmataceae bacterium (assembly GCA_012838945.1). Lineage (GTDB taxonomy): Bacteria > Bacillota_I > Bacilli_A > ML615J-28 > CAG-313 > DUOG01. Next base: position 47,883 of record DUOG01000083.1, read on the forward strand.
TTATTGTTATCATATATATATAATTTGTTAAATTGATCATTAGTTTAATGATGGTGAATATTCTTCATTAGCTATTATGATTTGTTTAAGTTCTAGCTTATTTTTAATATCTTTGATTAGGAACGGTAGATAAGCTATTACAAATAGGACATTAGCTAAGATAAACATTATTCCAAATCTTAACCAGAAATTGCTTGGTAAGATATTTAATATTGAATCACCTTCAACCACACCCTCAAGATATAAGTAGTTTGCTCCTGGAATTGCTTTGTTAACAGCAATCGCTATTAAAGCTAGGATAAAAAGGGCCGCGAATGATTTAAAGTATGATCGCCAAGTTGGTCTCATTTTGTGAACAAAAATCATATAGATCATACAAATGAATAATGAAGTGTGTTCAATCCAAAATTGATAATAGCGGTAGTGTGATGGTCCAGCATTAGTAATAACAGCTGGAGTAATTAATGCGTTAACTGACCCCGCAAACACCCAAAAGTAGTTTATATCAAAGAGTGTTTTACTTTTAGAAACCAATAAATAAGAACCGAAAATACAAGCCCAACCACAAACTCTAATCGGCAAATGTTCAACTGGACTAGTTGAGATATTCGGATTGATTACTAGCCAATAATATGACATGTCCATAATAATCATAATAAAGGCAAAAATTAACCTTAATGATGATTCGTGTTTCCAATTTCTAATAGCATCTTTGTATTTTATAATCAAAAATATTATAATACCCATAATGATTAATGGGATAAAATGCGCTAAAGTAAAATATTTAAATTCTCCTGGCACGCCATTATCTAAGAAGCCTAAAATATGCATAACATACATCCTTTCATAGCAATAAGTAACTATGACATATTTTATCACATTTTGAAATCTCAAGCAAAACAAATAATAAATTTAAACTTTGATTCCCAAAGTAAATTATAATAAAAAAGAATGAGATTTTAAGAATCTCATGTCTTTTATTGGTTATTTGATTGATAAAATTCAACAATATCTTGTATTACTTGATTTTTAATATCCAGAACCTCATTGATCAGTTCATGGCGGCCATTCTCATAAAGTTTGTAATCTACTTTTAATCCTAGGTTTTTTAAAAAATTATATAATTTGAGAATCCCTTTTCCGTTATTTGAAACCGGATCGTTACTACCACTAATAAGGAATAATTCAAGATTTGAATTTATATTTTTATAATTAGCTTTCTTAGTAACTTCAGTCATTAATTTTGATAAAGAATAGTAGTAATTTACCGGAAAAGCTGCTCCACAATACTCGTTTTCATTGTATTTGTCTACTTCTTCCGTTACACTTGATAGCCAATGGTTTTTACCAAGCAAATCTTTATATGGCTTGTTAAATTTGTCAATTGACATTTTTTGAACTAAACTACTATAGTGAGTTTTGCCTCTAAAAGTCATTATTATTCTAGTTAATACCCTGCCTAAATAATGTTCGAAATTAGTGTTACTACTTCCTGATAAAATAACTTTTGAATAATCATTTGGATATAATTGAATGTATCTTTGAGCAGCAAAGCTCCCCATGCTATGGCAGAAACCATAGATTGGAAGTCCAGGATGCTCTTTTTTTATCAATTCAACTGTAAGTTTCATATCATCAATAATTGTACTCATAAAGTCTTTTTCGGTTATAACGCCTATTTTTTTAATGTCAGTTGATGATTCGCCGTGAGCATAATGGTCTTCACCATACACCGCAAATCCAGCATCGACTAATTTATTCGCAAACTCATCATAACGTAAGATATGCTCAGCCATTCCATGTGATATATGAATAATCGCTTTTGGTTCTTGACCTTCTAAATACCACTTATAATAAACTATATCCGTATTTTCATCATACTTCAAGGTTCCTCTTATTCTCATTTATCAATTATCCTCCCCATAAGATTTGTTCCAATTTCAGGTTCTTTTACCCCAAAGTTTCCACAAACTGTTCTTCCTACTGTCGCAAATGAGTTTTGTAATGGTAAAACTCCTGGTTTAATCTGATTGTGATAGATGAACAGTGGTGGGTATTCTCTAGTATGATCAGTGCCATGATGGATCGGATCATTTCCGTGATCGGCTGTAACCATCAAGAGATCATCATCGTTCATTTTTTCAATAAATTCTTTTAATTGAATGTCAAACTCTTCTAAACTTTTTCCATAGCCTACTGGATCACGACGATGGCCATATAAAGCATCGAAGTCCACTAAATTAGTGAAACACAAGCCATTAAAGTCTTTATCGAGCATTCTAATTGTTTCTTCCATACCATTAGAGTTGCTCTTGGTGCGATAACTTTCGGTAATCCCTTCACCTGCAAAAATATCAAATATTTTTCCAATAGCAATTACATCATATCCAGCAGCTTTTAAAGTATCTAAAGTTGTTGCTGAGAAAGGTTTAACCGCATAATCATGACGATTAGCTGTTCGTTTAAAGTTTTCTGGTGATGTTCCTACAAATGGTCGGGCGATAATACGGCCTACAAGCCATTCAGGATTATCTAAAGTAATTTTTCGAGCAATTTCACAAATAGAATATAACTCCTCTAGCGGAACTATTTCTTCGTGAGCAGCAATTTGTAACACCGAATCAGCCGATGTATAAACAATGATTGCTCCGGTCTTCATGTGTTCGAGACCTAAATCTTTAATAATTTCAGTTCCACTAGCACTGATATTTCCGATGACTTTTCGGCCAGTTAGTTTTTCTAATTGATCAATTAATTCTTTAGGAAAACCAGTATCAGTGAATGACGGGAATGGGGTATCAACCTTTAATCCCATTAATTCAAAGTGTCCGGTTAAAGTATCCTTTCCAACACTTATTTCTTTTAAAAGGGTAGCTATTCCTAATAAATCTTGTTCAGGTACTGGTTTAATAACTTTATTAGGATTGATATTCCCTGCCCCTAGTTTAGTTAAAGTTGGGATTTTTATTTCTGGATAAGATTCCACAATGTGTTTAAAGGTGTTAGAACCTTGATCATTATAAAGATGAGCATCATCAGCTTCACCAAAACCTACTGAATCCATTACTATTACAAAAACTCTTTTAAATTTCATAATACCTCTTTTCCACGCGGATGCGCGTTTTGATAAATTTCTTTGATTCGTCCTTGACTCAAGTGCGTATATATTTGAGTGGTCGAAATATCTTCATGTCCAAGTAATTCTTGAACAAACCGTAAATCAGTGCCTGCTTCTAATAAATGAGTCGCAAAAGAATGTCGAAGGGTATGTGGCGAAATCTCTTTTGTTATCCCAGCATTTTTACCCAAATTAATTAAAATCTTGTAAAAACCCTGGCGCGATAAAACATTACCGTGATGATTCAAAAAGACAAATCCTCGATCTTTCCCAGTTACTAATAGTTTGGTACGTCCTTCAATAATGTATTCACGTAATGCTTTAGCAGCATACTCATTTATTGGTACAATTCGTTCTTTTGAACCCTTACCTCTAATCTTGATTAAATTATTGGTTAAATGGAGATTGTCAAGCTTTAGATTTAAAAGTTCACTGACCCGCAGTCCAGAACCATATACAACTTCAAGCATTGCTTTGTTTCTCAAATCTAATGGCGTGTTACCTTCTACTACTTCTAACAGGCGTTGAGTTTCATCAATTGATAACACTACTGGCAACTTTTTATCTAACTTGGGCGACTCAATTAATCTACTTACATCTTTGTCAGTATATTTTTCTTTGTACAAAAACTTATGAAAAGACTTAATAGCACTTAAATAACGGCTTCTAGATGATGATGAATACTTTCTTTTTCTTAGATGAGCTAGAAAATCCCGAATATGTTCATCTAAAATGTATTTCGGATCATCAACTAAAGATTTTTCTTTTAAAAACTCTAGATATTTTTCAATATCATTCATATATGAATTAATGGTATTTTCACTAACCATCTTTTCAGTTGCTAGATAGTATTTGTATTCTATTGCTAATTCATCCATTTAGTCACCTACTTATTAAAGGATTTCTGCTAGAACATAGTTTCCTAAATAAAGATAAGGGAAATTAATCGCAATATTACCATTTTTTTTAACAAGGAGACCACGTTCAAGACCACTTTCGATTTTTGGAAAGGCATCATAAATTGAAACTCCATATTTTTCAAAGAAAGTCTTTTCGCTAACCCCTTCGATTAATCTCAAGCCTAAGATTAATTCTTCGTTCATTTTATCTTCTTTAGAAAGAACAACTTCTTCAAAATAAAATAATTCACCACTTAATACCCCAGCAAAATAACTCTCAAGATTTTTAGTATTTGTATAACGAGTATCATCGATGTAATAACTTGCTGAAGGTCCTAATCCTAAATAATGTTCATTTTTCCAATAAATTAGGTTATGAGCCGATTGATTACCAGGTAAAGCAAAATTGGATGTTTCATAATGAATGAAGTTAGCTTTACTTAAGCGTTCGATAATGTGAAAGTACATTTTACTTTCTAATTCTTCATCCATTAAATTATATTTACCTTTTAAGTGTTGATTATACAAAATGGTATGCGGTTCAAGTTGCAAGGAATAAGTAGAGATATGGGTAGGCTTTAAACTAAGAAAGAGATCGATTTCTTTATCTAATTCGTTTAAATCAAAGCCAGTTATACCATACATCAAATCTAAATTGATATTAGTTATTCCGTGTTCCTTTAAAAGGGATACAGCTTTAGATACTAGTTCATAATTATGATTTCTGCCTAATATTTTCAGCTTTCTTTCATCAAAACCTTGAACACCGATGCTAACCCGTTTAACTTGATATTTTACTAAACATTTAACTAATTCTTCATTTATATCTTCTGGATTAACCTCAATAGTACTCTCCTCTAAGCGTTTGAAATCTAAAACCGTGGACAGTTTATCATACAAACGCTCTAAGAGCGTCACACCAAGCGCACTAGGTGTCCCTCCGCCAATATATAAGGTAGAAATTTGGGAAAACTTTGATTCCTTGAGATCTATTTCTTTTAAAAGCATGTCGATATATTTTGTCTTTAATTTTTCTCCCGCAATCCTCTTATAAAAATCACAATAGGTACATATTTTTTTACAGAAAGGAATGTGAATGTATAATCCCCTCATATTTTATCACCATTATTATTATACCAAAAAACCGCGAAATTTTAAAGGAATATGGCTATAAAAGGGAATAATTAGTAATATGTACAAAACTCTCTCTTTGGGCTTAAAAAAGGCCCCTAATCTCGTTTTTGGATTAGGGACCTTGGTTTAAGATATTAAGTCATTAATTGATGGTGCATCACCAATACTAATGATCTCATAATCATTTTGATACATATAAAATTGGAAGGGTTTTTCACCAGCGGCCATAAGAAATACTTTTGACAGTCCATCAAGTCTTGAGTCTGCTAGCGATATCTGATAATAGCCTAGATCATTCTTCAAGTCATTATTTCGAAAGGTTATCTGACTTAAGTTTAATCCTCCCCCAAACAAGGCGATACCACCATGAACATACTCAACTCCTTGATGTTTTTTAATCATCTTTTCATCAGCCACTACCCTCAAATATTCTCCTATGTCAAATTTGATTGCGGTATGTGTTCCGCTAATCAAAGTTGAACTATCTAATGAGTCAACACTTTTCCAATCATAAAAACGAACATCACCACTAATGGTTAAATGGGATGCATAAGAGGTTGCTGCTAAATCTTTAACGCCATTAGCATATTTTGTACCATCATACAGTAGCGGTCCGGAAAAATGAGTGTCTATACCGATACAAAATATTCCTGAGGTGTAAAAGAAAGTATCCTTGACGATTACACTTGAGTCACTAGCAATTCCCCCCCTAGTATCATAAGGAATGGGATAAAGTTGTTCTTGATTTTGGGCTCTGATAAATTGATTAGAACCTATTTTCAAGATGAACTCACGTGCATATTGCAAGATAGATTTTTCAATCGTTAAATTTTCATTGGAAAAGCTTCGAACGGTAGTTCTTCCGTTGGAAATAATTGAATTAATAATTGTAACATTATCCCCCATTATTTCTAATGTAGTACCTACAAAATCAAGATGAGTTAAATCACTAACATTATTAGTGTTCTTTAAAGAAACATTGTTTATCATAACATGATCCCGACTTACCAAGAAGCCGATATTATCTTGGCCATGAACAGTCACTCCTTGAGCCGAGACAAATTCTAAAGGCCCTTGAAAAGGATCATTTAATCCGAGAATTGGTTTATTAGTTTCAGGGTGCAATTGACTCGGAAAGGTCAGTTCATGAAGGTTAATGGTAAAACCGTTACCATAAATATCTTGTTTAAATTCAATTCCTACTTTCAACTTTTTTGGTATGATTCCTAAGTTATGGTAGTATCTTAAATCATAGTTTGAATCTATTTCAATAAAAGGGACGATTGTTTTATCATTTTGTATAATTCCAGCTAATGAAGCATTAGCCCTCGAAAGATTCTTTTTACTTTCAAGGTTGGTTTGCATTACAACAACTTCACCATTTAAACTCCCATTGGTACATCTTAATAAATCTTCATATGAATAGACGTTTACTCCATCAACTACTTTAAAAGTGTAGGTTGCATAAATATTTTCGTCAGCTTTAGCTTTAAAGGTAATGGTATAAAGTCCTGGTGATTTAAATTCCATTTGGCAATTCTCATTAATAACTACTTCTTCATTTGGATTTTCAATAATCACATCCTGTAAGGCACTAGTTCTTGGAATGACAACGACATCAAGGTTTATTACGTCTTTTACCTTCTTATCTCCTTGATAGCGATACATCCCATAATAAGATAGACTTTCAATTCCTTGTTCAGTATGACGCGGATTACTTACTGATATGTATTTTGGATTTGGATCACTGCTTACCACATAAAGTTCGAATGACTTAGAAGGGACGGAATTATCCTTAAGTGAGGCCGTAATAGTAACCTTACCTTCTTGATATGTGTGGACAACGTCATCAATTATTTTTGCGATAGAATCATCACTTGACGTCCAAATAATATCTCGATTCGTTGCAGCAAGAGGATAAGCCGCACCATAGAGGATGAATTTATTGCCAAGTTCTACTTCTTCAAATAAATTATGTTCTAGTTCGATATATTCGGCTTTTAAATCAATCAAGATTTTGATGGTATCAGCTACTCCGTAAACAATAAAAATAATTAATAGGGGGATGATTATAATGAAACTCAAAACACGTTTTTTCATCCGATTATCCTACTCACTTTCTTGTTTAAATTACGGTAAAGTTTTGATGTTGATAGCGTTAAAACGAGAATTCCCAAACCACTGGTTAATAAAATCATCATTTCAAAGTTATAAAGCAAATAGATTATAAGTGCCAATAAACCAACAATTATTCCGGCGAAAATAGCATTTAAGATATAACTAGTTGTGTGTTGATGATTATTTAGATCACCTTTAAAATGGGGATGTTCAAGGTCTTTATTAATAGCTAGTAACATCAATCCTTGACTAATCAAGGAAGATATTCCCCATACTGCTATACCTTCGATCCAAGTAAATTCTTTAGTCAATATTAAAACTAAGTTAGTTATCAGTAAAGCAAGTTGCATCATAATGGTTAACAACAGGACTTTAACATTGATTTGAACTTTATATGATATAGGCATGATTTTTATCAAAGTCATACTTTTTCCTTCTTTGGAAATTATAATTCCCGCCATTGTATTAGATACACCCACTAATAAAATTTCAAACATTAAAGCAAAAGGAATTAAATAATTTTGACCTATGATTTGTGCAATCGCTTGATTGAGGGTAGACACCAACAAGTAACTGATAAGCGGCAACAAAATTAATACTGACAAATAAGAAAAAGAAAGTTCAGATGAGCGAAGAATTGTCAAAAGTTCTTTTTTCACTAATGCAAAAACAGCACTTTTACTTTTTAAAATATAACCTTTTATTTTTTTTGTTGATTCTTTTTTTGATTTCACTAACCTTAGATAATTAAATCGGCTTACCCAAATACTAATGATAACCAAAGATGTGATAACTAAGAAACTTAAAATAAAATTAAGCAACAAAAATCGATTAGCTAACACATTGGTAAAAAAATTAAAAGGGACTAAGTATTTAATAGAATTTTTAATTTGATTGGCGACATCAGCATTTATTAAAAAACGTAGTTGATTATCATTAATCAATTTGATAATAATACCCAAGACCTTGCGGTAACCTACAAACAGAATGGTCAAAATGAAAAGTGACCATCCAAGTTTTAATAGACCATTCCTTTTGAAAAACGATTCTATTTTTAAGTATGGAAGGGCCAATATGAGAGCAAATGAAACCACCATAAAAGGAAGCATCAAAATCACTATAATAAAAAGCATATAGAAAATAAAACCCGCATCATTAAGAATTCCAAAAGCTACTCCCAAAGGAATAATTAACATTAACGATTTTAAAAGTTCTTTAAGATAGGTTATAAGTAATTTTGTGACCAAAATTATTTCGGGTTTGATTGGTAGTGGTTGTAAAATATAATAATCTTTATTTTGAAAAACATAATAGACAATTGGTTTAATGCTAGTTATAATTTGAACACTCAATAAAAAAGTCAATATAATTGTGAAAATTTCATAGCCTAAACCATAAGTGTTAAAACCACTAGTTAGTTCAACAAATAAAAATATTAAAATCCCTATCAAGACTAAATAGATAAGAAGATTGATAAAATTATTAAGTAACCCTTTAGTCCGGATATTGTTAATAAGGGCTTTGAATTCTCTTTTAAAAAGCAATTTAAAAGTATTCATCATTCAACCCCTTCTGAAGTTTGAACTAGTTGATAAAACAACTTTTCTAATGACTGGCCATTAAAGTCTTTCATATCGATAATAGTCTTAATTTCACCCTTGATAATAATGGCTACTCGATCACAGAGTTTTTCAACCGAATCAATATTATGACTTGTTAAAAGAACACTCTTTCCTTTTTTCTTATAATCAATAATTGTGTTTTTTAATTGCATTGCGCTACTGATATCAAGACCAGTTAATGGTTCATCCAAAATCCATAGATCTGGTTCATGAATTAAACTAGCTATGATGCAGACTTTTTGTTTCATCCCGTGTGAATAATTAGAAATGTATTGGTCTATTGCATGACTCATATTAAAGCGCTTTACTAATTCCTCGAATAGGTGTTTGAAATTCTCTTTTAAACCATAAACACTAGCTATAAATTCAACAAATTCACGGCCAGTCATTTCCTCATAAACTGCTTGATTATCAGCTACATAACCAAATGATCTTTTAGCATCTAGTGGCTCTTGTAAAATATCCAAATTGTTAATTGTTATCTCACCTTCTTCAAAGGGCAAGATTCCCGTGATGCATTTTATTGTAGTGCTTTTACCAGCACCATTTGGTCCAATGAACCCGAATACTTCACCTTTTTTTACTTCTAGTGATAATCTTTTTATTACCGGTTCATCAGAACTATAATATTTCACTAAATTAGTTATTTTTAAAATCGTTGACATAAATACTCCTTATTCGTCTTTTTTTGTCCCGTATGTATTTACATAATTAATATTCTATCATATTATTCGACAATTATCTACAATATTAGATAAAGAAAAACCACTTCACCCAAAATGATAAAGTGGTCATATTTTTACTTTTCATTATCGTCTAAACTCAATACTGCTAGGAAAGCTTCTTGAGGAAGTTCAACACTACCTACTGATTTCATTCGTTTCTTTCCTTCTTTTTGTTTAGCTAATAACTTCTTCTTTCGCGAAACGTCTCCACCATAACATTTGGCTAGAACATTTTTTCGCATGGCTTTAATAGTTTCACGAGCAATTACTTTATTATTAACTGCTGCTTGGACTGGCACCTCAAACATTTGTCTCGGAATAATCTTTACCAGTTTTTGCGTTAATAACTTACCTCTTTGATAAGCAAAGTCTTTATGGACAATAGTACTTAAGGCATCAACTTTTTCTCCATTTAACAAGATATCAAGTTTTACGAGTTTAGATTCTTTATAACCAGATAGTTCATAATCAAGAGAAGCATAACCTCTAGTAGTTGACTTCAAACGGTCAAAGAAATCATAAACAATTTCAGCAAGTGGCATTTCATAATGGATCACAACTCGTCTTTCTTCAATATATTTCATATTGACAAAGATCCCTCGTTTATATTGACACAATTCCATTATTGAACCAACGTATTCGCTTGGAGCCATAATGTTAACTTTGACAAAAGGTTCTTCGATAGATTTAATTTTCACTAAATCAGGGAAGTTTGATGGATTATCCACCAAAACATGTTCTCCATTGGTTAAATTGACGCGATAAACAACACTTGGTGCTGTTGCAATCAAATCAATTTTAAACTCTCGTTCAATACGCTCTTGAATGATTTCCATATGGAGAAGGCCCAAAAAGCCCATTCTAAACCCAAAGCCTAAGGCCTGTGATGTTTCTGGTTCATATACTAAAGAAGCATCATTTAACTTTAATTTTTCGATAGCTTCTTTTAATTCTTCGTATTTATTAGGTTCAATTGGATACAGTCCGCAGAAAACCATTGGATTAAGTCGACGATACCCTGGTAAAGGATTTTTAGTCGGTCTATACTCATGAGTAATGGTATCACCAACGTGAATTGTATTGACATCTTTAATTGAAGCAACTAAATAGCCAACGTCACCAATCGTTAAGAAATCTCTTTTAACTTCTTTTGGAGTAAATACTCCCACTTCTAAAACTTCATAGGTTGCACCAGTGGCCATCATCTTGATATGGTCACCTTTTTGAATCGTACCATTAATAATTCTTATTGAAGGAATTACTCCCCGATAGGCATCATAATAGGAGTCAAAAATAAGTGCTTCCAATGGAGCAGTCGGATCACCAGTTGGTGCTGGTATTTTCGTGACAATTTGTTCAAGTAGTTCTTCAACTCCAATACCATCCTTAGCAGAGGCGAGAATTGCTTCACTAGCATCCAAGCCAATGACGTCTTCAATTTCTGCTTGTACTCGTTCAGGATCAGCAGCCGGTAAATCAATTTTATTGATTAAAGGTAGAATTTCCAAATCATTGTCTATTGCTAAGTAAACATTGGCTAAAGTTTGAGCCTCAATTCCTTGAGCTGCATCAACGACTAAAACAGCACCTTCACAGGCGGCTAAACTGCGAGAAACTTCATAAGTAAAGTCAACATGCCCTGGAGTGTCGATCAAATGAAAAATGTATTCAATTCCATCTTTGGCCCGATACTTGAGTTGGATGGCATTTAATTTAATAGTTATCCCACGTTCTCGCTCTAAATCCATCGAATCAAGCAATTGACTTTTCATTTCACGGCGCTCGATACTTCCGGTCTTTTCTAGGATGCGATCAGCAAGAGTACTTTTACCATGATCAATATGCGCTATGATCGAAAAGTTGCGGATTAATTTAGCACGAGCTAGTAATTCATCTTTTGTAGGCATCATTTCACCTCTTTAATATATCATATTTTACTATATTTTTTGATTTTTATCAAATATATTACAAACTTTCCAAAAGAAAGGTACTTGAAAATTAATCAAGTACCTCCTCTATGAAGGAGAATTATTTGAAAGAATGCTTTTAATAAGTTCTCCCTCTTTTATTTTTTGAAGATATTTGTTGCTAGTAATCTTAATGGATTTTTTAATTAATTCAAATGTTTTTTCAAAATGTAATCCTTTGATGGTTAGCCTTATATTCAAACAGTTAATATCTACATTATTGACTTCTAGATTGCAACTATCAATATCGTTAAATGATACAACCATGTATTCGTTTGGCTCAACTTTAATAACCAAACGACGGGCTTTTGAATCAATATATAGAGTCTCTTTCTTCATCTCATAATATTCAATCATATGATCAATCATAAAACCACGAATTTTAAATAAGGATGGATGAGAGATTTTTAAGATAGTGCCTGAATCACAGGTTCTAACACTAGATTTATTAGCCTCACTTAAAACTATAAAGGAATATCCTATTATTATGATTCCTATAATAATAGGAACAATGCCAAATATAACTAATAAATAATTTTTATTTTGGATTGATTTTATGACAATATATAAACCAATCCCAATTAATAAAACTCCATTAATTGTTGTGATTACTTTCAAAAAAAGATTGTTATCTTTTTTTTGACTATTTTTCATTTTGTTCACGTTCATTGATTTGATTTTCATTGTTGCGTACAATTACGCCAAAGCCGATAATTAAAGTTTTAGCCACCCAACCGCCAATAACGGTTGTCACTGCTCCTAATATGGCATAAATGAAAATTTCAACCTTTTGTTCAATCGATGTAAACAATAAGATAAAAGAAGGGATAATCATTATAACAGCTAATAAACGCGTAACGAGCCATAAAGTATGAGCACAAGCTTCGATATCACTTGAGAAACAATTTTTTCTCATTAACTTTTTGTTGTTTAGCTGATTATACTTGTTATTTTTAGAACGGGACATCTTCTTTGTTTTAATTAACGAATCCAAATCAAAATCAGTAAACCCTCGTTTTTTCAACTCATTAATTATTTTGGGGTCGTAAGGATTAACTTGATAAGCTCGTTCATAATACTTCTTGGCAACTCGAAGATAGCCTCTTTTTGTATGCAAATCTCCAACTTTTATAAAAGCAATTATTTCCCCTTTGTTAGCAGCTTCAAGATAGAGTTCTTCAGCACGATCAAATTCTTGCTTTTCTGCTAATTGATCAGCTTCAAGCATTAGTGCTTCCAAATCATTACCACTCATTTTTTATCCTCCACTAGTTATTATTATATGTATTTTACCATAAAAGCGAGAAAAAGTGTTAGGAAGTAATAATAGAGAGCATGAAAAAAGAAAGCCTACGCTCTCCAGCTATTGCTTTCTAATTAACGCCTCTTCTTTCTTGTTAAAGCTAAAACAACATAAAGTGGTATTCCAATAATTATTAAAAGATTTAAATACCAATCAAGATTTAAGGGGTCAAATCCCAAGTTAATAATACCTCTAATGGCTGGTTCCAATGTTGTGATCAATAATAAGACTAATAAAGCAATAAAAGATGGTGTTTTATTAATCTTACGGGTACTCTTACTAATTTCAGTATACAGTAAGTAAATAATTAGGATAACTTGTAAATAAAATAGTACATCTTTGATAAAATTGCCAATTTGACTAAGGAACATAATATCACCTCATATTATTCTACCATTAGTATAACATTTTAATGTAAAAATATTATCAAAAAAAGTAATCAAAATCCAAGATAAGCATCTAGCCTAATTAGGGGCACCTTAAAATAGCTACAAGTATTAATGATTTTATTATTGATATTGGGGGTTACAACTTGAACAACATTTAGCGATATGAATATTTCATCAAAAAATATTCTCGTATTACTGACAAAACCATTTTCCAACACTTTCTCAAAGGGAATAATAACTACTACTGGCTCTTTGATCTTACTAAAGTTGCAAGCTTTGTCAGTGATTAACATTTTCCCATTGATCCTTTTAACAAACTTTAACATTCTTTCATCAACTTTTCCGATAATAACGAGCATCACATTTTCCCTTCCTATTCAATATAGTTTATGAAAAAGTCGATAAATGTGAATAAACATTTAAAATAATTATTAAATACTTGAGGTTATTCATAAATTAAACACTTAAAAATCAAAAATATGATAAAATATAAGTATCCCAAATTAAAAATGAGTAAACAATCTTAGTGACTGTTTACTCAAAATAAGGCAACCTATTCTTCTTTCAAGTCTGGAATTAGTAGTTGTGGTTGAATGGTAAAAATGAGGATCATTACAACGGTTGTCAAGATAAATGATGGTAACATATAACTACCATTATATAGAATCGAACCGATCCAATCAACCTTCCAAAATACTACGCCACCAATGGTGTGTAAGATAAAACGCAATAGACAGCCTATAAAAGTACCAATGATGATTGTCGCAATCTTATACTTGCGTTTTGATAGTGGATAGATAATTCCAGCTACTCCTACAATTGCATAAGCGCCATAATAGTCGAAGAATGCTTGAAAAATATTTAAAAATCCCTCACCAGCATAAAGGATTTGCAAGAGACCAATGATTAAACCTGTGAGGAGACCGTATAATAGTCCTCTTCGATATGCCATAATTAAAATTGCTACCATTGCAACACCGATACTTCCGCCATTTGGCCATGCAACGCCAAAAAGTGATGAAAGATAGTCTAAAATAATTCCAATTGAACTTAATACCCCTACTTCAGTAAAATTTAGCAATTTTTCATTTCGCATATTATCACCTCTTTTCTGATTTTGAAAAGAGAACTTTCGTTCCCTACGATGGCATTACCCAACAGGTTCAACGGGTCGTTCTTGAAAACCTCTCAGCCGCATAATTGCAGCTCCCCGACTCATTTATTATAACAAAATAACTATATCTAGTAAAGTAATTAAACTTAGATGACTAACATAACCTGAATTTATCGATTTTTAACCAATTTATTTTATTTTTTGCTTGCATTTAGAAAAGATATGTGATAAAATTTATGTACTTAATCAGGTTATGTAGTAAAAATAAAGGAGGATTTTTTTTGTACGAAATCTTAATACCTATTTTTATTATTGTAACCTTATTAATTATATATAAAATATACAATAATCTTAAACCCCGTATTCGCAAGCAGAAAATCTTCCAGATGATTTCTGAAAGACTAGATGCCAATAACTCGGATATTCAGTTAAGTAATTCAAAGAGCTACGATTTTACTTTAACAATCAATAACGAAGTGTATGCTCTAAAAATCGTTTCAATAGAAAAGAATTCAGAAATAACGATTAATAACCCAGTAACATGGGAAATGCACTTTGGGGGTGGGGAATATATAGGAAAACCATATAGACATCATCGTTATTTGCGTGAAGTAGTTCCTTTCTTGAAACTTAAAACCGAGGCGAAAAAAATAGTAATAGTGACACCTGATGCTAAAAGAATTCTAAAATGGATAAATGAATCAGAAATGATTATCGTTTCTCCAAATCAAACAATCGATGGGGTCAGGATTATGAATATTGATGATTTTTTTAACTTTATTCTTCTTACTTAATCCCTTTTATGTAAAAAAGATGGTTTCTAACCATCTTTTTTACTTTGTGTTTATTTAAAATATTTATTTGCCAGATACCATTAATGATTTAACTTTAATACTAGGGGCTCCAACACCCATAAGATTCTTTATTAAGTCATTTCCTACTATTTCAACTTCATTAAGCATTTCGAAGAAGTTTCCAGAAACAACGATTAAAGTAACTGGTTGTGTCTTTTTGCCATTTTCAATTAAGTAGCCCGTTGCTTGTAAGTTAAATGCTCCTGAAATAGGATTCAATCCTGAGTGGAGTCCAGCACATTTAGTGATAAAGAGACCTTTTTCAACACCTGCGATCATCTCATCTAAACTTTGATTTCCTGGTTTAAGATAAAGGTTAGTTGGGCTAACACCAATCGGAGAAGTTAAACCAGCTTTAAAACCATTACCAGTAGATTTTGTTTGATGATAACGTGCTGTTTTTAAGTTATGTAAGAAACTCTTGAAAACACCATTTTCCACTAGAGTTGTTTCTTCACATGGATATCCTTCATCATCAAAACTACGTTTAATTAATGATTCTTCATAGAAAGGATTGTCAACAATATTAATGTTGTCACCAAATACTTTTTCACCAAGACGATCTTTTAATTGGGTCATATTGCGCATGGCACTTTCACCAGAAAAAACACTTGAGAATGCTTCTAAAATCTCGCTAAAAACATCATTTCTTAAAACTACTGGATAAACTCCTGATGGGATTGGTTTACCGCCAAGTTCACCAAGAGCATCTTCGGTAGCTTCTTTAATGATTCGTTCAGTTTCAAGATCCTTAAATTTTGTTTTTATATCATAAGAATAGCCAGCAGCGGTCTCGTCTTGTTCTGCTGCTACTACACCAGAAAACAAATGAATATATGAATAAGAATCACTTAAGTTTAAACCTTTAGAGTTAATGATTTTTACATCAACTTCTCTTTCTGAATATTGACAATAACCTACATCTCTAATTTTAGGATCAGCATTTAGCAATGATTTCTCAAGATTTTTTAATAATTCAACTTTTTCTGGAGTTGAGTAATCATCATAATTGGCTCTTTCATTACTAACGACAGGGTATTCTTCAACACCTTCAAAAATTATATCAATTTCTTTTGCGTTAGTAGTTTGAGCATTGTCAATTAATTTCTTAAGGGCATAATCAATTGCTTCTTCACTAAAATCTTCGCTCATAGCATAGCCAATTTGTCCGTTGTATAGACCGCGAATTGAGATGCCACCATCATTGGAAATTTGACTTGATTCAACTTCACCATGGAATAATTTGATGACCATTCCGCGGGCATTGCGTACATATAATTCAATTTCAGTGATTCCTAATTTCAAACCTTTTTCTATAATGCTTTGATAATCCATTATTACTTGCCTCCCTTTCCGCCAACAGTCATCATTGATACTCTAATAGTTGGTTGGCCGACGTTAACTGGAAGTGATCCACTGACTGATCCACACATACCATGACCAAAACTTAAGTTATCTGCAATCATATCAATGCGTTTTAAGACATCTTTTCCTGAACCAACAAGGGTTGCACCACGAACTGGTTTGGTAATTTTTCCGTTTTCGACCATATAACCTTCATTAACCGCAAAATTAAATTCTCCAGTAGAAGGGTTAACACTACCGCCACCCATCTTCTTCGCGAAGAAACCATATTCAGTATTTTTAATAATTTCTTCAAAAGTAGCGTTGCCGTTAATAAAGAATGTATTTGTCATTCTTGAAGTAGGTGAGAATTTATATGATTGACGACGAGCACTACCTGTAATAGCGGCATTCATCTTCTTACCATTTCTCTTATCAACCATATAAGATTTTAAGATACCATTTTCAATTAAGACATTTCTTTGGGTTGGAGTTCCTTCATCATCAACATTTAATGAACCCCAAGCGTTATCGATTGTTCCATCATCAACGGCTGTTACGATGTCACTAGCTATTTTCTCACCAATTTTACCAGTGAAAACTGATAAACCTTTAGCTACTGAAGTTGCTTCTAAAGAGTGTCCACAAGCCTCATGGAGGATTACCCCGCCAAAGGCATTATGAATGATAACTGGTAACTCTTGACCAACCATTTCATCAGCGTGGAGCATCGTTACCGCAACCTTTGCTGTTTCTTCACCAAACTTGTATGAATCAAAATTATCAAACATTTCCATACCTTGGTTGAAACCATAGTTGTCACTAGCAGTTTGCATAACCTTACCATCGGAAGCAACAACATTAATCAATGCACGAGTATTAACTCGGCGATCGGTTGCCCATGTGCCATCAGAAGCAAAGACTAAGATGTCTTGAGTCTTATCAGTTAAGATTGCTACTGATTGAACTATTTCTTTTGAGTACTCAAGGGCACCTTCATTCATTTTCATCAAAATGTTAACTTTATTTTCATTCTTTTCGGTAGAAGGTTCTACCTTAACTGGATGACGGTTTTCATAAAGTGTTTCTTTAAATGGTGCTACATCAGTTGTTTTACTACCGTCAAAACTACTAGCTAGCTCAGCAGCTAACTTTTCAATACTAGCAATGCTCTTATCATTAGTATAACCAAATACTTCTTTAAAATCTTTAATAATACGAACTGATACACCGCTAATAACTTGCGTTAAGGCTTTGGTAACTTCGCGAGAAGTTATTTCAAGGACGTTGCTTATGGTAGTCTCCATAAAGACTTCAGCAAAATCTCCACCAGTAGCAAGAGCAGTCTCTAAAATTCGTCTTGCGTCTTGTTTAGTCATCATTTTTATCACATCACTTTCATTTTTATAATATAGGACTAAATAGATTAATAAATCCTTGCAATATTTTAACAAAAATTGGTCGTTTGCGCCACTCATTAAGTAAAATTTCATTTGACCGATTTCGATCTTCATAAAAATCATAAACCAATTGATCAACACTACTATCACGAATAATAGCTGTAGCTTCAAAGTTTAAGTTAAAACTACGGGGGTCAAAGTTCACGGTTCCAACGGATGCAAGATAATCATCAATTATCATTACTTTGGAATGAATAAAGACATTTTTATATTCATAAATCCTTACTCCCGTTTCAAGCAACACATCATAATATGATTTGGTAGCTAAATTCATGAAAACTTTATCCGGTTTTCCTGGAACAATTATTTCCACGATTACTCCAGATTTTGCAGCATTTTTTAATGCTTGCAACATTTCTGGTTCCAAAATTAAATAAGGTGTTTGAATCTTGATACTTCGTTTGGCACTATTAATCATCTTAAAGTAGATATCTTTAATAATCATGTTTTCATAATCTGGACCAGATTCCACTACCATAAATTCTCCTGGATGATAGATATCTTCCTGTACTTCTTCCTCAGTTTCTGGCCAGGTTCCGGTTGCATAATACCAATCTTTTAAAAAGATATTTTTTAAACCAATAACCCCTTTCCCTTCAACTAAGAGGTGAGTGTCGCGCCAAAAACCAAATCTATTGCTTAAATGGTTGTACTCATTAGCTAAATTCATACCCCCAATAAATCCGTACTTACCATCGATGACGGTAACTTTTCGATGATTTCTAAAATTGAGTCGATTCAAAATATTAATAACTCTAATGCCTTGAATACAATCAAATTCAATCACCTTAACTCCAGCGGCTTTTAAAGACTTCATATATTTTCTACTAAGTCGAAAATTATTTGATCCAAAGGAATCATACATCAAACGAACATCTAAACCTTCCAGAGCCTTTTCTTTTAAAATATCTAAGACTTCTCGTCCCATTTGATCAGTCTTAATAATATAAAAGGTCATATAAATATATTTTTTAGCTTGACGCAAAGCTTCCTTTAAAGCGGGAAACATTTGATCACCGTTTGTTAGCACTTGTGTCTTCGTATTATTTTGATAAAGTGATCTTCCGCTTACATTTAAGCTAAACCTAAAGATATCATTTAAATAGTTATCATCTAATGTAAAGGGTAAATTAGGTTCATATTTCAAATATTCCTTACTAGCGAGCATTGGTCTTTTTTCATCCAATATTTTTGTTTTAAAGTCTCGTGCAAAAAAGAAATAAAGGATAATTCCCCAACCAGGAAGTAAAAAGGTAATAAAAAGCCATAATGTTTTACTATAACTGTAATTATGATTAAGGAGTAAAACAATCCACATGAGAATAGTTAAGAAAATCGTTATGTAATGCCAAATGAGGAGGATTCTTGTTGTACCTAAATCAATAATATCAAGTCGATTTAAAAGCAAAGCAATAATTGTAAAAGCAATTAATACAATAAATATCGATAAAATAAAAAAGAACTTTTTCTTTTTCATCTTCTTCACTCCTTTGCACTATTATAGTCTACCACAATTTACCGTACTTTAAAAGTAAATTGAATGCAAAAGAATATCAAATCAATTGTCAAAGAATAGTTAGTAAGTTATAATGTAATAATAAGGAGGTAATTGAAATGAAACTTTTTAAATGTTCTGTATGTAATCTAATAATTGAAGGCGAACACGCCCCTGACAAATGCCCTAAATGTGGTATGCCAGCTGAAAAATTTAATGAGTTAACCCCTGAACAAGCAAAGAAAATTTATGATGCTGATGAAACTAATACTTTATTAGCAACTCTTATTGAAACTGCTGATGAATTAATTAAAGTTTGCCACCGTGGGCTTGAAATCAAGTTAGACCCCGGATGTGTTGGCGTATTTGAAAAAGCCAAAGATGCACTTTGGTTAATGAAACAACTAGCAAAAGCTGAAATTGAAACTCACGTTAAACGTGACAAATGGTAATATGAACATTAAACTACTTTGAATCTTCAAAGTAGTTTTTTTATAAAAAAATAACTGTCAATGACAGTTATAATTATAACATATTAAACAAATTATCATTTACTCCATTTTTCATTATATCTCTGACAATTTGATTTTCTTGATATTTATCAATTGGTCTATTAGCCAGTTTGTAGACATCACGAATTACCTTTCTAATGCTGTTTTCATCGGTTAAATCCATATCTTTAATCTTGTCGACTAACGCAAACACATCTTCTGGATTGATATTGTTTTGCGCAATGAAATTAAATGCCTTATTAATATTCATTTTTTCACCTCAATATAATGTATGACAAATGTCTCATTTGGTGCTATTTTTTAAATACAATTACCTAATGATATTGGTGAAAAGGCTATTGAAAAAACTATAGAGAACAACCAAAATTAAACTGACTAAAATAACCTTAAAATAGTTTCCTGAATCGCGATTTTTGATAGTAACGATACCTAAATTAACTAATGACATTTTTACTCCTTGATATGTTACATAAATAAGGGCTGGTAATAAAAATAATATTTGTAATAAAATCAATTTAAAGAACGAAAAGAAGCCAAAAACCGCTTCAGAGCGGATCAAAAGGGTAAAAGTAACCCCCCATATAAATCCTTTAAAAAACGCAATAAAATAATTGACAATGAGTCCAAAACTAACCATTCCAGCTATCCAACTGACAAACAGATACCAGTAATTTATCGTAAAAGCATTAATAAATATTTTAACTCGGCTACTAGAAATTCGATCAACCTGAAAGGTAATATGCTTTAAATCTCCACTAGCCATAAAACCAAAAATAAAGCCGACAACAATGATTACAATAACCGATGTCAAGAGCCGACTATTATATTGATATTTACTTTGAAGTTTGGAGATAAAAGACATATAAATACCTCAATCATAAATTATGGTTGTACACTTTAAATATATGATTAAAAGAGTAATCTTATTAAAAGAAAAAAGTTCCGAAACGGAACTAATCTTCTGGTTTTAAAGCTTTTAACATAAGCTCATCAATTGCTTCTTTAACTGGCTGTTGATGATAGATAATATTATACACAGCATCAATAATTGGTGTATAAATATTATGCTTTCTAGCCGCTTGGTAAGCAGATAAAGCTGTTCTTGCTCCTTCGACAACCATCGACATACTAGCCAATGTTTGTTTCAAGTTCTTTCCTTGAGCAATTTTTACTCCGGCTTGGAAATTGCGGGAATGGAAGGAAGTGGTGGTAACAACTAGGTCACCAAGGCCAGTTAAACCATAAATGGTTTCTTCCTTAGCACCAAGAGCAACGGCTAAGCGTCTCATCTCACTTAATCCTCTAGTGATTAAAGCCGCTCTAGCGTTGTCGCCATATCCTAAACCGTACAGCATCCCAGCTGCCATCGCAAATACGTTCTTAATCGAACCACCAAGTTCGGCTCCGATTAAATCATTAACCGTATATACTCTAAAGTAAGTGTAATTGCTGAACATTTTTTGAACCCGTTCAGCCATTTCTTGTGAGGTGCTCGCTGCCGCAATCACCGTTAACATTTGGTTAATTACTTCTTCACCATGACTTGGGCCGGTTAAAGCAACAAAGCCCAATATTTTATCATTATCGATAACTTCATAAACAATTTCTGAAACTCGTTTATAAGTATCTGGTTCAATACCTTTACTAGCATTGACAATTAATTTTGGTTTATCAACTACTTCATTAATTTCTGTAATAACTCCCCGAATTACTTTCGTAGGAACAGATAAGACCAAAACATCACCAAAGGTAACCGCTTCTTTGATATCAGTTGTTGCCTTTACCGAATCTGGTAATTTTCCAACTGGTAATTTAGCTATATTGGTGTGATATTTGTTTATTTCTTCGATAGTTGCTTCATCACGATCATAGAGGAGTACTTGGTGATTATTATCACCTAAAATGCGAGCTAACGCACTCCCCCAACTACCAGCACCAATGATTGTTACTTTTTCCATTCAATCTACTCCTTTTTGCGAAGGATAATTCTAATTGGTGTTCCCTCGAAATCAATTGCTGCTCTCAATTGGTTTTCCAAATATCGCTCATACGAAAAATGCATGAAAGATGGATTATTACAAAAGAGCACAAAAGTTGGTGGAACAGTTTCAACTTGAGTAGCATAATAGATTTTAATGCGATCGCCATTAAAGATTGGTGCCTGATTCATAATTGTCGCATCCATAATGATATCATTGATAACATTAGTTGGAACACGGCGATGATAATTTGCATATACTTCTTTTATTTTGTCAAACAACAAATGAATTCTTTGTTTTTTTAATGCTGAGACAAATACAACTGGAGCATATGATAAAAACAAAAATTGATTACGAATTTTTTCGGTAAACTCATTCATCGTTTTATCATCTTTTTCCACGGCATCCCATTTGTTTACCACAAATATTACCGCTCGATTTGCTTCAACTGCTAATCCAGCAATCCGTTTATCTTGCTCTTCAATATCTTTCGTGCCATCTAAGACTACTAAAACAACATCAGAACGTTCTATCGCATTAATAGCCCGAATAACACTGTATTTTTCGGCATTTTCATAAATCTTACCTTGTTTTCTAATACCAGCGGTATCAATAACAGTGTAATTCTCACCATCTCGGGTAAATGGCGTATCGATAGCGTCTCTAGTAGTGCCTGGAACGTCACTAACTATAACTCGTTCATAACCTAAGATGGCATTAGTTAATGATGATTTACCGACATTCGGTTGACCAATAACACAAAAGTTAGTGGTATTTTCATAAGTCTTGATCATCTTGTTTGGTAAATATTCAACAACCTTATCGAGCAAATCACCAATACCAATTCCATGAAGGGCACTTATTGGAATAATATCTTCAACTCCCAAGTTGTAAAAATCATAGATATTATCGATAAATTTCACATCGTCAATTTTGTTGGCGGCAACAATAATCTTTTTATTACTGCGAAATAATATATTCACGATATCAGCATCTTGATTCATGACCCCAACTCGACCGTCAACAACAAAAATAATAACATCCGCCTCATCTATAGCTAGTTCAGCTTGAGCACGAATTTCTTCCATAAAGGGGAGGTTCTTCATTTCAATTCCGCCCGTGTCGATGACCATAAACTCTTGATCGAGCCACTGACATCTTGAATATATACGATCGCGGGTAATACCACTTACATCATCAGTTATCGAAATTTTTTCGCCAACAATGCGGTTAAATAAACTCGACTTTCCGACATTAGGTCGGCCGACGATTGCTACAATTCCCCTTTTTTTAATCAAATTAATCACCTATTATTTTCTATTTAAATTCTTTTAATTTATCTCCAAGTAAATCTGCGATTGTTGTCGTTGGAATACTCTCTGCTTGTTCTTTGAAGTATTGATTGAAAGTTTCACGTTCTTTAGCATATTGATAAGATTTAGCACTAACAACTAAACGAGCTCTTAGTGGTTCAAATGTTTTTACTAAAACATTGATTTCATCATCAATATTTAATACTTCTTCTGGTTTAGAAATTCTTTTTTCATTTGTAATTTCCGCGATTGGTAAAAAGCCCATAACGTCTTTATAAGAAACTTGTGCACCTGCTTGATTGAAGCCGACAACTTTAACTTTGATTGCGTCGCCAACATTAAGTTTGATGTTGCCCCAAGTATTTTCTTTTGTTTCGCGGTGAGATAGAGTAATACGACGAGCTTTATTATCAATATTGATAACCTTAACTTTTATCGTATCTCCAACTTCATATTGACCTTCTAATCTTTCAGTTATTAGCCAAGAATATTCACGAGCTGGCATTAATCCAGAAACTTCTTCTGTCATTTTAATAATTAAACCAGCATCAATAATTTTAACGATTTCACCGTCAAAAATATCGCCTACTTGATATTTTTCTGTTAAATCATCCCATGGATGTTTAACAAGAGCTTTCATTGATAGTCCAATTTTGTTATCTGCTAAGTTGATGATTTTAACTTTTACGATATCACCAATACTTAAATAATCTCCTACATTGCGTACTCGTTTATGAGTAATTTCAGTACGATGTAATAATCCGGTAACTTTGCCGATGTCGATAATAGCACCAAAATCTTTAAGGTCTACTACCTTACCTTCGACAACCATACCAACTTCTAAATTACTGTAAGCTTCTTCTCGCTCTAAACGGGCAGTTTTGTTTGCTGCTATGATTTGAGAAACAGTAACTTGTAATTTGTTAAAATTAACATTTGTAACTACTACATCAATAGTAGCCTTTTCTTTTCTTAATTGATGAAGTGCTTTACTATTTAAATAACTTTGTCTTAAAGGTAAATAAACATTAAAGTCATTATAGTTTAGATAAGCTCCCCGAGAATCAACACGAACAACTTGTGCAGAAATAATTTCTTCTGTTTCTCTTAATTGTTCGAATGTTGGTAATATTTCCAATACCTTATAAAGTCTTGTCGATAAAATCAATAAAGGTTCCCCGGTTTCCTTATCTTTATCAATTTGTTTAATAAGGGCTTTAAACTCTCCGCCTTCATTATATTGATCTGATAATCTTTGTCCTTCCGAATATCCCTCGATGTCATTACTATAAATAACAGCTTTACTGTCACCTACAATTAAATAAAGGGCATCTCTAGTCACATTAGTGATTGTCCCCACTACCTCTTGTCCGACAGTTAATTGTAATTCGCTCATTTTCAATAAGCCCCTTTCATTAATTAATAAAACTATAGTGTCGACTACTTCATCAATTGTCATGTTCGAAGTGTCGATGACGACCGCGTCGTCTGCTTTTTTTAACGGACTAACTTCTCTAGTTGAATCCTTTAAATCGCGAATCTCAATTTCTTTTTGAATCTCCGCAATCGTTTGATCAATTCCTTTACTTTTACGTTCTATCATTCGCCTCTTGGCCCGCTCATAGGACGATGCATCTAAATAGATCTTTAAGTCCGCATCCGGTAATACAACCGTACCAATATCGCGTCCATCCATCACAACGTCTTTATCTTTACTCATTTTACGTTGATATTGGACTAGATAATCCCGCACAAAGGGAATCTTTGAAGGAGTTGATACATTCTCAGTAACTTCAAGAGTTCTTATTTCTTTGGAAACATCTTTTCCATCGAGATAAATACAATTATCTTTAAAATTAAAAGTCGTGTCTCTTAAGAAGTCGTATGATTTTGGGTCTTCTAAATCTAATCCTAATTGTAGTGCCTTGTAAGTTACTGCTCGATACATTGCTCCGGTGTCAATATAGACAAATCCTAATTTTGAAGCAATCTTTTGAGCAATCGTACTTTTCCCAGCACCAGCGGGTCCGTCGATTGCAATTTTTATCATTTGTATCACCTCAACCGATGTTTATTATAACATATTCAAAAAATAAATACAAAAAAATAATTAATTATATTATTATGTAGTATTTTTGGTAGTTTTGTTTAAAAAATAACAAAATAAAAGATGATTCATGTTATTATGCACCCATAAATCATCTTTTATAATTGATTATCTAAAAGTCATCATCATTTCGGCAAATAACAATCTCTTTTGGTCTTCCAAGTTCCGCTGGAACTATCTTCTTCCCATTATCAGCAATCGCAATTCTTAAAATTGTGTAGTCGATTGGGATAAAGCCTTTTTCACAGAAGACATAACTTTCAAGATCGGATTTGGCGTTTTTATGATGAATAACATTCATTGAAACGACTTCAGGCATATTAGATTTGACAACTTTTAAGTACATTTTACCGACATGGTTCTTTTTACCCTTATTTATTTCTTCAGGTCGCATACGTTTGATATTTCCCCGATTGGTAGCTAACACAATCAAATCCTTTTCGAGGACGTATTTGGCACCAACTACATAATCATCAGGGCGTGATTTCATCTCAATCGATTTAACACCAAATGATGCTGGTTCCATAATACTTATTTCTGATGAATCATAACGGTTCATGTACCCCTGATTAGTTGCGATTACAACTTCAGCATCTTCTGCTGAGGTTATATCAACACTTACTACTTCATCATCATCACGTAGTTTAGTTGCTCTTAAGGATCTTGAATAGCGATTCACTTCAAAACTCTTGATATGGGTTCGCTTAATCAAACCATTTTTAGTAGCAATTAAAATATAACGATCAGCACTAAAGTCATCAATTGGGACAGAGAAAATAACCCGTTCATTTGGATCCATTGAAATTAAGGTACTAGTATGGAACCCTAAGTCTCGATGTTTAACATCAGGGATTTTATGAATCGGTAAATAAATGTAATTACCTAAATTGGTGAATTGTAATAAGGTATCCGTAGTAGTTACATTATAAATATCCGAGATAACATCTCCATCTTTTAACTTCGGAGGCTCAGTAACAGCAGTATAAGCCTTCTTGCTCATCCGTTTTAAATAGCCATCGTGAGTGATTATTAAAATGGCATCTTCTTTTGGAATTAGCTCTTCTTGAACAATTTTAATTTCATCTACTTCATGTTCAATTTCAGTTTTACGTGGAATTTGAATGCGAGCCTTAACCTTTTCAAGTTCCTCTTTGATGGTCATAAGAAGGATATGATCACTTGATAAGATGGCTTTTAATGCTTCAATCTCTTTTTCTAATTCCTCTCGTTCTTTTTGAAGTTGAACAATATCGGTATTAGTCAACTTATAGAGTTGTAACATTACAATCGCTTCGGCTTGGATTTCAGTAAATCCATAGTTTGACATAATGTTTTCTTTAGCATCTTTTTTATTTTCGGAATTACGAATCGTGTGAATAACCGCATCCAAAATTGAAACCATAGACACCAGACCATCAACGATATGAGCTCTACGTTCAGCCTTCAACAATTCAAAATTAGATCGATTAGTAACTACCTCTTTTTGGTGGGTAATATAAGCATCAATTATTTCAATTAGACCCATAGTAATTGGTCGACCTTTGTGAATCGCAACAACATTATAATGATAATTCCGTTGCAAATCAGTGGTTTTCAAAAAGAAGTTTAGAATGTATTCGGGATTTACGTCTTTTCTAATATCAACTACAATTCTTAATCCTTCACGATCGCTTTCATCTCGAATATCTTTTATTCCATCAATACCTTTTGAAAGTCTAACATCATTCATCTTCTTGACAAGTAAAGATTTATTGACCTCATATGGAATTTCGGTAATGATTATTTGATGTTGAGCACTAGTTGATACAATTTCCGTTTTTGATTTAATAATCACTTTTCCACGACCGGTTTTAAAGGCTGATTTAATTCCATCAATCCCTTGAACAATTCCTCCAGTTGGGAAGTCCGGACCTTGAATAATTTTCATTAAATCTTTTACGGTACAACTCGGATGATCAATGCGGTGAATAACTGCGTTGATTACCTCAACTGGATTATGAGGTGGAATATCGGTTGCATAACCAGCAGATATTCCCGTAGCACCATTGACTAATAAGTTAGGGTATTTAGCTGGTAGGACAACTGGTTCTATTTCCTCATCATCAAAGTTTGGTATCATACCAACGGTTCGCTTATTCAAGTCTTCTAGTAAGGCTTCGGCATAAGATGATAATCGACATTCAGTATAACGCATTGCTGCTGGTGGGTCACCATCAATACTACCATTATTTCCATGCATATCAATTAGAGGAAGTAATGTTTTAAAGTCTTGTGACAACCGTACCATCGCATCATAGACAGATGTATCACCGTGAGGGTGATATTTACCAATAACCTCACCGACAATACGGGCTGACTTTTTGTATGGTTTGTTTGAAAACATACCAAGGCGGTACATCGCATAAAGGATTCTTCTTTGAACTGGTTTCAAGCCATCACGAACGTCAGGTAATGCCCGGTCTTGAATGATATATTTAGAGTATCGGCCAAAGCGGTCGCCCATTATCTTTTCAAGATTTTCTCTAATGATGGTCTCATTAGCAAACTCTTGAATTTTCTTAGCTACACTTTTTTTTGTAATTTTTCTTTTACTCATAGAATTCTCCACCTTCGACTACAAAATTGTCATCTGCTTCGAAGGATACATTATTTTCGATCCATTCACGACGCGGCTCAACATCATCACCCATTAAAATACTGACCCGATTTTCTGTATCGGCATAATCTTCAATTGCTACTTGAATCAAAGTTCTCTTAGCCGGATTCATCGTTGTTTCCCACAATTGATCAGCATTCATTTCCCCAAGACCTTTATATCTTTGAATGACGACATTTCTTTCTTTGGTAACTTTTGCTCGCAGTTCTTCATCACTCCAAGCGTAATCAACACTATTTTTAGTTGAAATTTTATATAGTGGTGGTAAAGCAATATAAACTTTACCAGCCTCGATTAGTTCTTTCATGTATCGGAAGAAAAATGTTAGTAACAATACTTGAATATGCGCACCATCAGTGTCTGCGTCAGTCATGATAATAATCTTATCATAATTAGATTTGCTTACATCAAAATCGCGTCCAAAACCCGCTCCAATGGCGTTAATAATTGACATTATTTCTTCATTTTTTAACACTTCATCAATTTTTGCTTTTTCGGTATTGATGACCTTACCCCGTAATGGTAAAATAGCTTGAAAGGTACGATCTCTTCCTAGTTTCGCTGAACCGCCGGCTGAGTCACCCTCTACTAAAAATAACTCGTTAATCTTAGAATCGCGAAATTGAGCAGGAGTTAGTTTACCAATTAGGTTGGCTGGTTTTGATGTTTTCTGCTTAACCATTCGAGCATCATCACGAGCTTTTCGTGCTGCTTCTCGAGCCTTGGCGGCTCTAATGGCATTTTGAATGAGAGTTGAAGAAATTTCGCCATTTTCAGCTAAGAAAAACTTAACCTTTTCACCAACAACCGTTTCAACTGCTCCTCTTGCTTCAGGTGTACCTAATTTATTTTTAGTTTGGCCTTCAAATTGAAGGAGGTTTTCAGGAATACGAACACTTAGAATAGCTGTTAGACCTTCACGAATGTCAACCCCATCTAAGTTACTATCTTTTTCTTTTAACGCTTGGATTAAACGTGCATGTTCATTAAAAGCTCGAGTTAATCCTAATCGAAAACCAGTTTCATGAGTACCGCCATCGCGAGTGCGAATATTATTGACAAAAGACAAGACATTTTCACTATATGCTTTTTTACAATATTGAAAGGCTACTTCGACATAGATTCCTTGACATTCACCTGAGAAAAAAGTAGGTTCATGGATAGTATCCTTACCGCTAGTAACTGTTTTAACAAACTCGACAATTCCGTTTTCAAAGTAAAAAGTCTCTTGTTTATCGGTTCTTAAGTCAATCAATTCAATTCTTAAACCACGAATTAAATAAGCTGATTCTTTCAGTCTTGTCGCAATTGTTTTATAATCAAAGATCGTAGAAGAAAAAATATTAGCATCTGGCTTGAATTTTATTTTAGTTCCAGTCTTTTTAGTATCGCCTAAATATTTAGGTTTTTCAATAACTTTACCGCCAGATGAAAAGCGTTGATAATATATTTTATAATCACGGTGAATCGTAACTTCCAAGTATTCGCTCAAAGCATTAACCACACTGGAACCAACACCGTGTAAACCACCCGCTACTTTATAACCACCAGAGTTATCAAATTTACCCCCTGAATGAAGTGTGGTAAAAATAACTTCTGGAGTTGATTTGCCGGTCTTGTGTTTGCCAATTGGAATTCCTCGGCCATTGTCAGTTACTTCAATACTATTATCAGGATTAATTTGAACGGTAATTTTATTACCATATCCAGCTAAAACTTCATCGATTGAATTATCAACGATTTCAAAAACCAAATGATGAAGTCCCCTTGAATCAGTTGATCCAATATACATACCTGGACGTTTTCTTACTGCTTCTAATCCCTGTAAAACCTGAATGGACTGTTCATTATAGACAACATTGTTCTTTGCCATATCATCACTCCCATATATATATATTATTATACCATATTTTAATTTTTTTGGCAATTGATACCTAATTTTAAAAATCTATAATTTTTGCTAAATATAGTCAAAAACAGTGCAAAGTGTTAATTTTTTATCAATTTCATTGGTTATTTTCGGGTTTTAGCGTATAATACCATATGGTTGAGGTGATTAATTTGACACACTTAGTAAAATATTTCTTAATAATTATTGCCTACCTATTAGGCTCTATTCCCTTTGCGTTAATTGTTAGTAAAACCGCTAAAGGAATCGATATAAGAGATTATGGCAGCAAGAATATGGGTGCCACCAATGTCCTCAGAGTCCTAGGTCTAAAGTATGGACTCATTACTTTTTTTCTGGATGCTACAAAAGCAGCAATCATCATACTTCTTTTTAAACTGGGAGTACTAGATGAAAATGTGCATGCTTTAGGTCATCCATTGATTTATGGAATTGTAGCAATCATTGGGCACGTCTTTCCGGTCTATGCCAATTTTAAAGGCGGAAAGGCTGTGGCTTGTTCAGCAGGAATTGTTCTCGTCTATAGTCCTCTGACCTTTGTCATCTGTGTAGCAACCTTTATTACCATTTACCTCTTAACAAAGATCGTATCAGTTAGTTCTATTTCAGCAACTATCGCAGCGGTGATCACAGCTATTATCTTAAAAGATTGGACTTTCACTTTTTTCATTTTCATAATGGCCATCATAATAATTGGTCGCCATGGTGACAATATTAAAAGATTAATAAAAGGGAAAGAAAAGAAAGTATAATAATTAAAAAATGAGGCTACTGGCCTCATTTTTGGTTCTTATATTGGTTCATTGACTCCATAATACGATTAATATCACGCTCAGATGGTTTACGTCCCATTTGCATCATCATTGCTCGTATCATATTTTTATTAATTGGGGGATTCTTTTCTAGATACTTTGTAAATAGATTACGTGAAACAAAAAAGCCAATTACTGCCCCAATAATAAGTGTTAGTAATAAAATTACTACAAATAACCATATTTTAATATCCATCATATTTTTTCAACTCCTTGCGTGTTCATTATTATATTATACTAATAAAGGCAAAAATTATCAACTAAAAAGTATACTTTATTCTTTTATTTACAAATCATATTTTTGATAAACTTATATAAAAAGTTCGTTTTCAAAATTCGACAATTTCTTACTGTTATAATTGCATTTATTTTTAAATGTGATATAATATCTACGAGAATATAGGGAGGTTAAGAATATGCCAAGATTTATTACAGATGCTTGTATCGCATGTGGAAACTGCGCAAGTGAATGTCCAGTTGATTGCATTAGCGAAGGTGAAATCTACGTTATTGATCCAGATCTATGTATCGACTGTGGTGCATGTCAAGAAAACTGCCCTACTGACGCCATCATTGAAGTATAGTATTAATTTTAATACTTAAATAAATGGTTAGGTAGATTTACACAGTATTTCTTAAAAAAACAAACGGTGGTTATCCGTTTGTTTTTTTAATTATATTACAGTGAAAGGGTCTACATCCTTCTCGGAAATAAAGATATTTGCATTAGCAAACTCTTCTTCTATGATGTTTTTCAACGGTTCTTTAAATAGACTTTCAACGTGATGCGATACCTCTATAATAGCAAGTCCTTTTTCTCTGGCATAAAGAGCGTGATTTTGCTTCACTTCACCAGTTATTAGTACATCACAGTTAACTTCAAGGGCATGATCAATTTCTACCGCACCACTACCTCCAACTATACCAACAGTGGATATCTTTTTATCCAAGTCACCAATTAATCGAACCATAGTTTGATTAAATTTATCCTTTACTATTAAAGCTAAATCTTTCAAAGCAAGTTCATTAATCGTACCATAACGCAAGAAATTATTATCGACTTGGTCTTCAAAATAACTCTTAACGTTATTAAGTGATATAATCTGGGCTAATTCATCGTTCATGCCACCAAAGGCAGAATCATAATTAGTGTGCATATTTATTATATTAATGTTATTTTTTATGACCTTTACTAACTTAAGTCCTGAGGTCTCATCATAATCAATTCTTATAATAGAATTAAAAATGAATGGATGATGACTGATGATGACATTAGCTCCTTTTTCAATAGCTTCATCGACAACGTCATTTGTCACATCTAAGGTGATTAAAATACCCGAAACCTCACTTTCAGCACTACCAACTTGAAGTCCCATCTTCCCTTGATCAAAACTACTTGCAAGCGCAAAAGGGAACTTTTGATCAAGAAACTTGACTAATTCTTTTACTTTCATCATTTCTTTCCTCCTAATTCGGATCTAATGATTTCAATTTTAGCAGCTAGTTCTTCTTGTTTTTCATCAGGGTTGTATGCTTTTAACAATTTGTTTAAAATAAGCGTCCATTTTTTTATAAAGAGTTCTGATCTTTCTTTACGTAAATATGGCCCAAAAATAAAATCATTTTCCGATAATTCATTCACTTTTCCTGTATATTTGACTACCAAAATTTCATAATACTGTTTCTTTTCATAAACCATTTTTTCACTTTGAAATTCAAATCCATTATCGTTTAAATACTTTCGTAATTCATAAATATTGGTGTTTGGTTGAACGATAATTTTTCTTAGTTTTTGTGCTTTATGAATATTATTCGATAAAATATCGATAATATTTATTCCACCCATTCCACTGATAACCACTGTGTCAACTTTACTATCTAAGTCTTCTAACCCATCACTTAAAGTTAATATTACTTGAGGGCCGAGAAAAGAAGCGAGGTTGACTTTAGCTTGGGCCAATGGCCCTTTTTTATTATCGATTCCTTGAACGAACTTTAGTCCTTTTTGAAGAGCAGCTATCAATAAATAGCCATGGTCACAACCAATATCAGCTAAATGGTCGTGCTCTTCGATATAATCTAAAATAGCCTTTAATCTAATGCTTAGCATTTTTAAAACCTCATTACTAAAAATTGCTCATACGAGCAATTATTTAGGGCGATGTTGAAGTAGTCTTTTAATTCGGGTTGGGTGACGAAGACGACGAATCGCTTTTGCTTCGATCTGACGAATTCGTTCTCTTGTTACTCCAAATTCACGACCTACTTCTTCTAAAGTTCGAGCTTTATTATCGTCTAAACCATAGCGTAAACGAATTACTTTTTCTTCTCGCGGAGTTAATGTTTGGAGAACTTCGTCAATTTCTTCTCTAAATGATCGATCTTGAGTGTACTCTAATGGATTTTGAGTTTCGCTATCTGGAATGAAATCGCCTAAGCTAGAATCGTCTTCCTCACCAACAGTTGAATCAAATGAGATAGGTTCTTGGGATATTTTTTGAATGATTTGAACCTTTTCTACTGATATTTTCATTTCAGCTGCAATTTCTTCCGGGGTCGGTTCACGACGTTTTTCTTGAGTAAGTTTTCTGGTAATTCTTAATAGTTTGTTAATTGTCTCAACCATATGAACTGGGATCCGGATAGTTCGTCCTTGATCAGCGATTGCTCTTGTGATAGCTTGACGAATCCACCAAGTAGCATAAGTCGAAAACTTGAAACCTTTAGTAGGGTCAAACTTATAAACGGCTTTCATTAATCCCATATTACCTTCTTGAATCAAATCAAGGAATGGTAATCCACGACCAAGATAGCGTTTTGCGATTGAAACAACTAGCCTTAAATTTGACTCAACTAAAATATTGCGAGCAAATTCACCTTGAGCAATTTTATCTTCAAGGAAAGCTAATTCATTAGCAATTTCATTTTGCATCTCAATTGGTAAAATAATAACTTTTAGATTATTGACATCTTTATCAGAAAGTTCAAATTCTGATAGGTCTTTATCCTTTACTAATAAATTCAATTGGGCACGAATTGCTAGATTGAAGTATTTTGGATTAACGGTTGGTCTAATATTACTAGCCCAAACCAAGTAATCGCCTACAACATGGCCATTTTCAATCGGTGGTAATTCTTCTTTTTTACCAAAACGAATTTCAGCTAATTCACCACTTCGGGCTACTGGCCAAGACGGATCGGCTTTTTTACCACGATATCCAACAGCAACATAGCCATTTTCTTCAATATGTTTAATGAAATAATCAATTTTTTCTTGAGCTGAGATTCCTTCTTGAACAGTACGGGCGTTTTCGATCTCTTCGGTTACTGATAACAACTCAACTCGACCGATGTCTCTTAAATACATCTTAACCGGATCATCAGCTTGATTAACGCCTTCAGCAAAATCAAAGTCAGCAACTTTTACTTCATTATCAACTATTGAGGCTAATTCTTCTGCATCTTCATCCGTTTCAAATTCATCTAAGAAATCATCGTCAACTTTTTCGACTAATAGTTCCTTCTCATCAGGGATATCAATATCATCACTATCTCTTGTGACCTCAATTCCTTCATTATCTAATATTTTCACAATTTCATCTAATAGTTCTTCTGAAGAGCCAGGAAACATCTGATTTATTTCATCAAGTGCAACATAGCCTTTTTTCTTGCCGCGATTCTTTAATTCGTTCATTCCGGCCAGGAGTAATTCTTCATCAAACATCTTATTCCTCCTTTTTTATAATTTTAATATTTTTGCGACGATGATTACTAAATTCATTGATATGAACATGTTTATTTTTTTCACTGTTTAATGCTTGATTTTTTAACGTGTTTTTAGCATCATCGCTTAAACAACCTTTAATGGTTTTAATATAATCGTTAAACTCTTCTTCACCTTTGACACCAATAAACTTATTATTTTTAACTTCTTCATAGATGTCAATAAAATCTTGATTTTGACCTATATATTGTAAAAAATCATCTTCATTAAACTTATCATTCCCATTATAGTATTCAATCAATTTAAATAGAAAACTAATATAAGAGAGATAATTATTATCAAAGAAACTGTTTACCTTATTATGATATTTTTCAAGGTTTTCTTTATCAATTAGTGAAAATTTAATAATTCCTTGTAAAGCCTTAATTACTTTTGCGATTTGAGCCCCTTTTTTAGGCTTTGTCGGGATTATTGGCTGAACCTCGGTACTCACTACCGGAGTAGGAACTTGTCCAAATGAAGCTGTTAAAGCTTCTAAAGAAATATCTAAATCTTGGGAAAGTTTCTTTAAATAAAAGTCTGTAATAACTGGATTTTTTGCTAGTTTTAGAAAACCAAATACTTCTTGACGAAATTGATCAATTGAGGCAACGTCTTCGACAATTAAGTATTTTTTAGCATTTTGATAAAGAAACTCATAGGTACTAATTACATTATCATTTAAATATTTAGCTAGGGCTTCTTTGCCATATTTATTTAAATAGTCATCAGGGTCTAAATTATCTGGTAGCGATATCGTTTGAGGTTGAATCCGTGCAGAAGTCAAAAGAGGAATTGCTCTTTTGGTTGCTGCAATCCCAGCAGAATCCCCATCAAAGCATAGAATGATATTTTTAGTGATATTAGCAAGTTCACTAATGTGGAAACGCGTTAGAGCGGTTCCCATTGTAGCCACACAATTATAAACTCCTGCTTTGACCCCAGCTATTACATCCATGAAACCTTCGAAAATGTAAAACCTATCGGCCTGACGGGCACTACTAGAAGCATTATGGAAATTATAAAGAACTTCACTTTTAATAAAAATCGGATTTTCGATCGAATTAATATATTTCGGTTCATTAGAATCATCGTAGATTCGTCCACTAAAGGCGACAGTTCGACCAAAATGATTTTTAATAGGAAACATAATACGACGTCTAAAAACATCATAATAGTCATTTCCTTGCTTTACTAGTCCTAAGTCAATTTGATCGATGATGGAAATATCTTTTTGATTTAAAGCTTGATGTAAATAATTATGTCCGCTTGGAGCTAGTCCAATATGAAAGTGTTTTAATATTTCTTCATCAATTCCCCGCGCCTTAAGATATTCTAAAGCCTTTTTTCCTTCCTCACTGTTGTTCAAATAAAAGTGATAGAAGTTGGCGGCTTCATCCATCGCTTGATATAAGCGTTCTTTCTTTTGTGTCTCAGGATCAACTTTAACATCGATTTTTATATTGTACTTCTTTGCTAGTTTAAGTGCTGCATTTTCGGCTGGAATATTTTCATATTTTGAAACAAAAGTAATTACATTTCCTTTAGTACCACAACTAAAACAGTTAAAGATTTTTTTCTCTTGCGAAACTGACATTGAAGGGTTTTTATCAGGATGAAAAGGGCATAAACCAAAGTGACTACTTCCTTTTTTAGTTAATGATACGTAACTACCTACCACATCTACAATATCGCAATTATCCATTATTTTTTGGATTGTTGCTTTTGATAATGCCACTACTTCACCTCCTATTAAACTCACTACATATTTTTCGCAATTACTGTCGTTTTTTACTTTTTTATTTTTAAAAATTTATTTTTTTGTTTAAATAATCTTCAAGTTCTGCTATTTTTACTCGTTCTTGTTGCATTGTATCACGATCACGAACGGTAACCATTTGGTCTTCTAAACTATCGAAGTCAAAAGTTATACAGAATGGAGTACCGATAGCGTCTTGACGACGATAACGTTTACCAATTTTACCACTGGTATCATAATCAGCCACAAAGCGTTTGGAAAGTTTTAAAAACAATTCATGAGCTGGTTCATTCAATTTGTTTACTAGTGGTAAAACCGCAATCTTGTATGGAGCAAGTTTTGGATTAAGACGTAATACTTCGCGAACTTCACCATCTTCAAGTACTTCTTCTTCATAGGCGCTGGTAAGAGCAGCTAATAAAAGACGTTCTACACCAACTGATGGCTCCACTACATAAGGTAAATACCTTTGATTAGTTTCTGGATCTAAGTATTCTAAATTTTGCTTAGAGTGTTCTTGGTGTACCCCTAAATCATAATCAGTACGATTAGCGATTCCCCATAATTCACCCCAACCAAAGAAATATTTGAATTCAATATCAGTAGTTGCTTTTGAATAGTGACTTAACTCTTCTGGGGAATGATCACGCGTACGAATTAAGTCTTCTTTCAATCCCATTTCTTTCAAAAAATTAACACAGAATTCTTTCCAATAAACAAACCATTCTTCATCTGTTCCTGGTTTGCAGAAAAATTCTAATTCCATTTGTTCAAATTCACGGGTTCGGAAAATAAAGTTTCCTGGAGTTATTTCATTTCTAAAACTCTTGCCAATTTGGCCAACACCAAAAGGAACCTTTTTTCTTGTGGTTCTTTGAATGTTTTTAAAGTTAACAAAAATACCTTGAGCGGTTTCTGGGCGTAAATAAACGGTATTTTTAGCGTCTTCAATAACCCCTTGATTAGTTTTAAACATTAAGTTAAATTTACGAATTGGGGTAAAATCATGACTACCACATTCAGAACAAGGAACTTGATGAGTTTTGATATAATCCATCATTGCCTCATCAGTCATACCATCACCAGTAACTTCGCCTTTGGTATAATCTTCGATTAGTTTATCGGCACGGAAACGAACCCCACATTTACGGCAATCGATTAAAGGATCACTAAACCCGCTAACGTGACCACTAGCAACCCAAGTTTCTGGGTTCATTAAGATTGCTGAATCTAAACCAACATTAGTTGGACTTTCTTGAACAAACTTCTTCCACCAAAAACTTTTTATATTGTTCTTTAATTCAACGCCAAGTGGACCGTAATCCCATGCATTGGCGAGACCACCATATATTTCACTTCCTTGATAAACAAATCCCTGTTGCTTTAAGAAATTAACGAACTTTTCCATTGAAATTTCCATAATCATAAATCCTTTCATGTATTTCTTTATTTTTTATCATTAGTACTTTTAGTTTTTACCAAACGCTTATTATTAAACCAACAAGCGCAACCAATTAAAATCATTATACAACAATAATAGACAAAATTCAAGCGATAAAATTTAAAACGATAAAGAAGGAAAAAGGTCCTGAAAAGAGGACCTTTTTACGTTAGAAAAATAAATATTAGTTATACGCTAATTATTTATTTTGTAGCTGTGTTGTATGCTCTACGAGCTACTTCGTAGTAATCTTTGAAGTCTTTAACTGTTGAGCCAGATGCAGTACCTTTAATTGTCCAAATTTTGTCTTCGCCTTGTACTAAGTCTAAGGCACTTGCATTAACTTTAGTGCCTACTAATGCTTCAGCAATTTTAGCCATATTTCCTGACCATCCAAGACCATCTTCAACTACCCAATAACCAGTAGTAGATTTTGTGAAGCCGTTTGCTGCATTACCTTTAACAGTGTAATCAGCTTTTGTACCATCAGCTTTAGCGATGAATGCTTTTTCAGCTAAAATTTGTTCAACGTACCATTTGCAGTTAGCTTCAGAATTTTTTAACCATACAAATAAGTCTTCAATTCCTTCAGCGGAATACTTAACTGCTTGGTTAGCATAAGTAACGCCTTCGATCTCTAATGCTTCATCTCTTACAGTACCAGTGAATAATTTGTCACCAATTTTAATGTATTTAGCAAAATCGCCAGTTCCTTTTTTAAGTGTAACATCTGCTAATACATCTTCTGGTTTTTCTTCACCAGCGATATCTAATGAAGCCCAAGAATAAGGTAAATAGTATTCTTCAAAAGTAACGGCTGTAACTTCACCTTTTTTTACTTTCATATCAGCTACGCCGACATAATCCTTATGAACGATGCCATAACCTTTAGCTTCTTTTTCTTTGCCACCACAAGCAGCAAGACTAAAAACTGATAGTAAAACAACTAATGATAAAAATAATTTTTTTAACATGTCTTAATTTACCTCCTTTAAGTAAATGTGTTTTTTACACTCTTATATTTTACCATATATTATAAATAAGAGCAATCAAAATTATAATAAGAAATAATGATAATGCTTTCATTTTTATATATATTAAAATAAAAAATGGCTTAAAATATCTTAAGCCATTTTTCATTTCATTACTATAGTTTTATTCTAACGATCTCTCCATCAGGTCCAGGAGTGGTCTCCATATAATCTTTAATTGCAATTCTCATGTCTTGTTTTCCAGGTTTACAAAGAGTTGGTGAAGCTTCTCCAGCGACGATTGCGCCAGCAAGACCAGCACAACCAGGGTGACCACATGCACCACAATTGTAACCAGGTAACATATTTAAGACCACTTCATATCGTGGATCTTCTTTTACTGCTAAAACTTTAGCGCAAATCCCAATTACGACACCTAAGAAAATTCCTAGTCCAGCGAATACAGCAACTGCTTTTAATATATCGATAAGCATTAGATAATTCCTCCTAAACGAGAGAAGATTAGTGCCATAGCAGCAGCAGTGATTAGTGCGATTGGAATTTCTTTAAAAGGTTTAGGAATTGGCGAATTGGCCATTTTTTCACGTAAACTCGAGAAAATAACCATTACAAATAGGAAACCTAATGATGAGAATAAAGAGAATACAAACATTTCTAAGAAATTAAACTCTTGGTCAATATTAATAAGTGCAACGCCTAATACAGCACAATTAGTTGTAATTAACGGTAAATAAATACCCAATGCTTTATAAAGAGATGTTGAGAATTTCTTTACAAACATTTCAACCACTTGAACTAATGCTGCAATTACTAAAATGAAAACTATTGTTCGTAAGTATTGTAGTCCATATGGTGCTAAAACAGTTTTGTGAAGTACCCAGGTAACAATTGAAGACATAACGATAACGAAGATGACCGCCATACCCATTCCAATTGCTGATTTGCGTTTTTGGGAGACCCCAAGGAATGGACAAATACCTAAGAATCTGATTAATAACACGTTTTCTAATAAGAAAGCACTAAAAGCAAGAGTAATTAGATCAGATACTGACATTATTTAGTCACCTCTTTCTTCTTGTTTTCACTAGAACTTCTAATAGCATTAAATACAGCAATTATTATTCCTAGAACGATGAATGCCCCATATGAAGAGGTAAAGAAACTAGTAGGTTCAATTTGAAGGAAATTAAAGAATCCAATTAAGTTAAGTTTCAAATCACCCCAAATTGTAATTGTACCATTTCCTAAGAATTCTCTTATTGCGGATATAATTATAAGAGCCATTGTATAACCGAGCCCCATACCAAGAGCATCAATCATTGATGATACTGGACCATTTTTAGAAGCAAATGCTTCCGCACGACCAAGAATAATACAGTTAACAACTATTAATGCAATAAACACACCTAAAGTACTATTTAAATCAGGCAAGAATGCTGCCATAATCATTTCAACAATACTAACGAAAGTTGCAATGATAACAATATAAACTGGTATTCTTATATCATTTGGAACAATCTTCTTGATTAATGAGATAACCAAATTAGAGAAAAACAATACAAAGATAACGCATAAGCCCATACCAATGGCGTTTTCAACTTTGGTTGTAATAGCTAATACTGAGCAAAGACCCAACATTGCTACAAAGATTTGGTTTTCTTTAATTATTCCCTTGAAGAAATTTTCTTTTTGATTCATAACCAAACCTCCTTACTTTCTATCCCGTGCATATTGAGCTTGTACATTAAGCACTAAATCTCTTATTGCCTCAGTACTAACTGTTGCACCACTAATAAATTTAAAATTGCTTTCAACAGCATCGATACTTTTTCCAGGTAGTCCATAGTCAAAATCTACGATGTTTTTGCCTGATGTTTCTTTTTCAGAAACAATCGAAATTCCAAGAATGTTCCCAGTTTTGACATCTACACTAACTAAAGCTTCGATTGTGCTGGCAAAACCTTGAATGCGACCATGATAAACGATAGCCACTTCTTCTTCACCAATTTTTCCAGAATAAGCTGTAACAATTCCTTTAACTTTATCTAAGTCTGTTATTTCTGTATAACTAACATTATCAAAAGGAACAACTTGTTCTAATTTGGCTCTAACTTGTTCAATTTTTAATTCTTCAATAATAGGCGCTGTAAAACTATTAACAGTAGCAAGTAACGCACCACAAAT
>DUOG01000084.1 GCA_012838945.1 Acholeplasmataceae bacterium
ATTGAAACATCATTTATGTGGCTGAATTAGATAAATGTTGAATAATACAAGTAAAAGCATAAAGATATTTCATGATTTAACGAGTATATGTTAAAAAAAATTTTTTAATAAAAATTCCAATTTAATGAATCAATAGTAAAGGCGGGGATTAAAATCTGCGTCTTTTTTTGGATAAATTGTGGGGGGTGCAATATTGGCTAGTATGGCACAAGAAGAAAGCAGAAGCATTTCACAAAACGTAACAATCGGTAAACGCTGGGGAATGAAAGAAGGTAGAGTTAGTTGGGCTTATAGTAATATGCTTGGATATAAAAAAGAAAACGGCAAAATTGTGGTTGTTGAAAATGAAGCATTTTTAGTAAGGCAGATATACCAACTATTCTTAAGGGGAGGAAAAACCTGTACTGGAATTGCTGAATTCTTAAAAGCTCAAGGAATACCAACACCAAGTGGTAAGTCTTATAAATGGACAAAAAACACCATAAATTCAATCCTGCGAAATGAAAAATATAAAGGCGATGCATTACTTCAAAAGACTTATACAACTGATTATTTGGAACATAAAGTTGAAAAGAATCGTGGCCACTTACCTCAGTATTATGTAGAGAACAGTCATCCTGCGATCATTGATCCAAATG
Organism: Acholeplasmataceae bacterium; assembly: GCA_012838945.1. Taxonomy (GTDB): domain Bacteria; phylum Bacillota_I; class Bacilli_A; order ML615J-28; family CAG-313; genus DUOG01. The sequence continues at coordinate 639 of DUOG01000084.1, forward strand.
AATGGGATTTAGTACAAGTTGAGTTTGCAAGACGAGATAAACTGGGGATGACTTACAGTTCAAAGAACACCTTCTCATCAAAACTGGTATGTGCTGAATGTGGTGGTTTCTATGGACAAAAGGTGTGGCACTCGAATACTAAATATAGAAGAACGATTTGGCATTGCAATAAGAAGTTTGATAAAGATAAGGATAATTGTTCTACACCCACACTCACTGAAGATTTGATAAAGGAAGCCTTTCTAAAAGCCTATAATGAGTTGATGAGTAACAAAGATTTAGTAATTGAAGATATGAAACTGATGAAGGCTTGTTTAACGGACTTTACGAAACTTGACAGTGATATTGTAAGGTTAACAGAAGAAGTAGAAATGGTTGAAAAATTAGTAAGTGCACTAGTTAATCAGAATGCTAAAACACTTCAATCACAAGAAGAGTACTTGAAGAGTTATGATAGTCTTTCAAAGCGATATAATGATGCAAAAAGTAAATTAGAGAAGCTAATTTTAGAAAAAGAAATGAGGAAAGCAAAAGATATTGCGATGCAGCTTTATATCGATAACCTCATCAAACAACCTTTAATACTTAATGAATGGGATGATACGATATGGCATACTATGGTTGAAAAAGGAATCGTTCATAAGGATGAAAGTATAACATTTGTTTTCTATAATGGAACAGAGATTGATGTTCTCTTATAACTTGCAATATAGTATCCTCAGAGGAAATATACAAAGGAAGGTATTGAACATGAATACTCAATTATGGGGAAGACTTGATTAGATTTGTGATGAAACGAACACCAAGAGAAGTGGAATAAAGCATTTAGTTAACTACTACATAAAATCGCTTATATGGAAAGAAGAGAAAGCTATAAAGTATACCATCAGCTTATTCAATAGCGGTACTATAAACCAAATCAAAATGATAGGTAAGGTTGGACAAGAGTTATGAATAATCATCTGTTAAGAGGTGGCACATGAAAGTAAACATCATTAGAAAACCAACCTTTTATGAACTAATACCACAACAAGAAATTATCATTGAAAAAGAACTGATGTTAGATAAAGATTTATTCTTCAAGTTTATTAGAAAGCCTTTAGATGATTATGATTTTATAAAGGAGAACATTGATATAATGTACGTTGATAATGACGAAGTCTGGCATGTAGTTTTAGTAAGAAGTCAAGATAGCAACTTTGGAGTACTAGTACAAAGTGAAGGATATAGTTATGCAAGGTTTGCGACAGTTGTTAAAAATTTAGTTTTAGAACCCTACCACTCTAAATAGAAAGAGTTAGTTTAAGTATCTCCTGCAATAAAGAAGTTATGAAATCGCTTGCTATTATTGTGTGCATATGGTAAAGTGTTAGTGTAATCAAATAAAACTATTTTTAAGAAGGTTAATATTAAAAAACCTGATGATAGATAACTTTATGATATTAATATAAACTCTCTTAATGGGGAGTTTTTTGCTTAATTGATACATTTATTAAAAAAGGAAGCTGTGGGGTGATGAAAAGCGAATAAGGAATAAGATTTATGTATTATTTTGTTGAGGTTTTATGAAAGAAATGCGTGAACAAGTAAAGAACATTGTTAAATTAATAAATTAAAAAATTAATTATGGAGGGAATTATGATAAAAATTAAAAATTTATGTATTATGTTAATAGTTTCATTTGTCTTACTTAGTCTATCTTCATGTGATTTATATCATGTTGAAATTGATGAAAATTATGATGGTCTCAGCATCGGTTTTACTTACGAAGATGAACATAAAATTTTTGATATTACGTGTGCTGTGAGAAGTAATCAAACTGAATTTGACATCGATAATGTTACATTAGATTGTTATTATGGCTGGTATACACATACACCAATACATTATTACCAAGATAGCAATTTTGAACCCGTTTGTGTTGCTCTTTATTTTGTATATGGTTATTCAAATATGCTTGATGAGTTCCATGATTATAAGAACATAGATAAAATGCATTTTTTAAAAGAAATTTCAATTGAAGAGTTTAGTACAGAAGCATATAATGTAAAAAATAGTCAAAAAGAAGGAAAAACATTTGAACAACATTCTGCATTAACTATTCCAAAAGAAATATTTGTTGGGTCATTTGGTATTATTAGTTTTGTAGTTGTAAATATAGCGCGGAACCCCCAAACTAATCTATTTTTTGTTAGAGGTTTAGGATTTAGAACTATTCAATATGATTTTATTGATGAAGAAACAGTTCGTTTATATAAATAGGAAAATAATTATGGGGGGAAATTAAAATGAAAGGTAGTGTCAAGAATTTTGTGTAAATACTTTTATACCTTTGTATAGAAGTAATACTCTTGTGTACTGATTAGTTACTGATATTTGGTTTCCATTAACTGACTTAATTCTTCAGTCACTACTCCAAAC
>DUOG01000085.1 GCA_012838945.1 Acholeplasmataceae bacterium
TTATCTTTGTCCATTTGCGCATAACCGATATAAATTAAGTCATCTTTATTTTCATTAAATAATTTTTTCTCTTTATTATATGGCATAACAAAGATATTATATGCTTCTTGTCCTTCATCAATTTTATTATTGTGTTCACCATAAACAATTTGTTTATGAACTGAACTTGTTGGAGGAAGGTGACGATCTCAGCTTAATATAATAAGTGTCTGATGAATCAATAATCATCTCGACAGTAATTGGTCGTAATGGATAGATGCCTTTGAGTTCACCAGAATCTTTATCGAACTTCTGATAAACAAACGCATTATCATTCAGCAAGAGTAATGTAATTGTCTTGTATATAAAGTCGTAAGGCGTCATAATCTCATTCGGTTTATACTTCAAAAGAAAAGACAGCCTACCTTTTTTCTCGGTTACTGTCTTATCGTTTTCTGTCTTTATATATCTTGGTTTGAGTTTAGCACATTGGCTAGCCACTCGATCAATACATATTTTAACCACATCACTCTTTGATATGTTCGTACCAAATGGTGTATAAAATGTATTTAAATTACTAATTAACTGGAGTGCATCAAATGATCCGGTTTTCTTTTTTCTGTTAAATATGGCCATGTGCACCTCCTATTTTGGTTGAATTCCTTCTTCTTTAAAACCTTTTATCAACTTCTCGTATTGTTTGATTCCATTATCAATATTTATCTCAATTATAGCCTTCATCATACCTAAGTCATAACTATCATTCATAGCATCTAGCACAGCTTTCTTTATTTGCTCCTTACGATCTATAATAAAATTTACAATTTGCTCTTGTTCAATTTCAGGTTTGTTTATGCTAATTTCTTTACATGAATCAGTCATAGACAAGTTTGTTAGAAAGGCTACTTCATCTGTAAATGGTGTTCCATAACCATGCACATCCCAATACTCACTAAGTGTACAAACTGAACTTCTTGCATCTGTGAGCATATCTACAATATCGTTCAGACTTAAGATTTCTGCTTCAAGCCAAGCCATTTCTAAAATAAACAATGATCCAAAAATAGCTTTTCCATTGCTAACCTTTAAATCATTTTTAATCTTTTTAAATCCATATGTTAGCGATGCAGCTGTAAACAACAAGTCTTTTTCTCTAGTCATCATATATTCTAAAGAACCCTTGACTTGTTCTGCATCAGCATCAAAGTTTGGGGTATTTTTTAAAGTCTCTTTAGCTTTCTTATTTTCTCTATATTGTCTAGCTTGCTCAATTAACTCGTCATTATTTTTCTCTCCACCAGGAACATTTCTTAATGTATCTAGATTTTTCCTGATTTCTGAATCAGATAAAGGTTTTGCTTTTTCATTTATATTAACTCCATGAAACTCTTCACTAACAAATCTAAGGTTATCATTTTTATTACTTTGAATATTCCTAATAACTCTATATACCCAGTTCATAACTCTATATACCCAGTTCACCATAATTGCATAATGAATATAATATGTAAAATCACTGAAAATCAGGCAAACGATAAGTGCACTAAAGAAAGAAGGCAAAAACATAAGAACCATGTTTATTAGTGTACTTAAAATAGGATGGTGTATATCAAGATGACTCTTTTTATAAATTGGAACTATAGATTTTATACCTAAGTTACTAGTTAAGTAGCCCACAAAGTATGATATAGCAGAAACATAAAATATCGTCATAGTGACACCGTTTGGATTAATAAACGTTATTATGAGAAATAACAAAGTCATTAATGGTGCTAATACCTGAAGTGCAAAAATTACAACATAAATAAGCAATTGAATCATAACTGCTAAAAGTTCAAAAAATGATTTCATAAATACCCCCACAAAATTAAATACATATAGGGTTATTATATCATATTTTCATAATCTGTTTTATACCTATTTAAAACTACATAAGCAATGATTAACGCAACCGTTCCATCAATTCGTTTGTACTTCGAGTTTAGCTTAGATGGTTGGATATTTCCATTCAAGTCTACTTTAGCTTGTGTATTAGCTAAACACCATTTAAGAATAGGATTGTTATTATAGTTTACTAAATTATTCTTTAAGTCAGCTTCTAGGATTTTCATGGGCTCTGATAGCGAGTAGATTCCTTGTCTAACCTTATCCATATTGAAACCTAAGTCTTCCATTTCTTTTATCCAATACTGAGAATTCCACGGGTCGTATCCAACCCACAAAGGTCTAATTCCGTAAGTTTGTATCATTTTCATAAACCACTGTGTTACCAAGCTAAAGTCATTTTGATTTCCTTCAGTGAGAGTAATGTATCCTTTTTTGATCCAAACATCATATGGAACATTATCTTCTTTGATTCTTTTCTCTACTACTTCACTTAGCATAAAGAATTGAGAAATAACAAACTTCTTGTTGCTATCTCGTTTTTGAATAACTAGTACTGCTGCAGTTAAATCAGTTGTTGAAGATAAGTCTACTCCTCCAACTGCATACGAATCTCTCAAGTCATCAATCGTATACTTGTCTTCATTGTTCAGATCATCAAATGATAACCATGAACCTGAGTCTGTTTGTTTGATATTAAAGTCTTTACAAAGCATAGTCACTCTTGTTGATAGATCATGTTTCGACTTGTTCATAACATCTTCTAAGTAGTTACTTAACTTAACAACTCCCAGACTGGGGTTTGATTTCATCCAAGTTAATGGATCATCGTAAATCTCTTTTGTTAAATCTTGTGTATATAACCATGCCAGTTCTCGATCATCTTGTATTTCACCTTTCAGTATCTTTCTAGCATAGTCTAGTTTATTATCTAAAAAACCACCAATAGTTGTTCCTTCAGTGGTTATAATAAATATGAGTGGTTCTTTTTTAGTTGATTGAGATTGCTTAATTGCATCATAGACTTTAGAATCAGTCATTTCATGAACTTCGTCAATACAACCCACTTCAATGTTATATCCATCCTTGTTTCTTGATTGAGCAGATAACTTCTTGATTTTATTTTTTGTCTTTGGTGAGTAAATGTGAA
>DUOG01000010.1 GCA_012838945.1 Acholeplasmataceae bacterium
ACCGTTGGGTTTCTTTTTTAATTCATATAAATACATTGTTATTTATATGAAAATATTGAAAAATATATGTATCCATGATAAAATATACTTGAAAATGTTGTGAAATGAGGGATTACATGAAAAAAGTATATGTTTTCTTTGTGTTTTTATTTACACTATTTATCTTCGGAGTGAAAGTTAAAGTTGATGCTGTACCACTTCCAACGACATCTGGCGATTTATCAATTGAAGTCGATGAAAAGTTACCAACATCTTTTTTAGTCAATACCGAAGCTCCTAATTTTCAAGATTATTTTATTGTTAAGTTAGGAAATGCGATTCAACAAACTGATGTTGATCTTTTCTTAGATGGATTTGATATTGGAGTTATTGGAGATTATTTAATTTCCGGATCAATTAAAATAGGTACTGATACTGTGGGGATTGAGTTACCAGTTAAAGTTATTGAATCAGATACCGAAGGACCAGTTATTACCATTAAAAAACCACTTCATATTGAAGACGAATTCGGTCGAACTCCATGGGACTCACAAGAAACTATGGTTAGTTTTATGGATCGATTCTTTATTTGGGATGCAGTAGAAGGTTATATTGCTCCAACTGAAAGTATGTTTGAAGGAATTGAAGAAGTTAGATTAAATCAATATGGGGAAGAATTTCCAATTGATATTTTTGTTGAAGACTCAAAGGGAAACCAATCATTCTTACCAACGATTAGATTATTTATCGTTAACACTATCGGTAATGTTTTAATTGAAGTCAATGAAGATTTACCACTTGAAGTAGTGGTAAATACTCAAGAACCAGACTTTACAAAATATTTCAAAGTGACTGATAATATGAAACAAGTTGAAATTACGAATGATTATATTTTAAAACGTAATTTTGATGTTACTCAAGTGGGAATTTATGATGTTTCGATTAGATATCAACGAGAATATGTCTTTGATCGTAACCGTGATATCAAGCAAACCACACTACAATTTAAAGTAATTGAAGCTGACGTTTCGGCTCCTGAAATTATTACCTATCGTATCGTGGATGAATTAATTGATGGTAAATTACATTGGTCATATCAAAATATGGATGACGAAGCGGGTAGAAATTTAGCAGATGACTCACTTGAAGTCTTCATGCAACGCTTCCGCGTTAAAGATAATGTTGATGGAACTATTCCAATTACTTATATTGATGAAGACGGAAATATCAAAGCTGATAGATCATTTTTTAAAGGGATTGAAAATGTTCGCTTAGATCAAAAAGATGCTGAATATGTTATTACCTTTGAAGTAACCGATAGAGCTGGAAACACTGCTACTCAAGTTATTACCCTTGTCGTAGTTGATGATAAAGCCCCAATTTATCTAGATTTTAAAAATAAATATTATCGTATTAATCATAAAGTTGATTTAGTCGAAATGCTAAATACGATTGGCCTAATCGATAACTATGATAAGAGTGACTCAGTATTAAAAATAGTGATTAATTATAAGGATTTATTTGAACAAGTTCAAATGTCATATCATGACTTAGAAAAATACAAAGATAGATTTACGCCAGAAGAATTAGAAGAAGCGGCTAAAGCGTATAATTATCAGTTAAAAAATGGAACGCATAAAGTTAGAGTTATCGCTTTTAGAAGTAATAATGAAAAAGATGTTTTAGTAGATAAGGAAATTGAAATTGTGATTGAAAACAATAAAATCAAAAACATGTTTACTCTCCATGAACAACTTAACTTAGAAACTAATAACGGCTTAGTCATGTATTATTTAACAAATTTTGAAGATGCTAAGAATGGCGAATTCGCGATTATGCTAGATGCAAAAGACTCATCAGGTAACATCGCCCCAACTAGAACATTAAGAGTAGTTATAGAAAATGGTCCAACTTTAGGAACTATTCTATTAGTCATTAATGCTGGAGCCATCGTAATTTTTGCGGCGGCGGTAGGAATTTATTTTCTAGTTAAATCAAAACGAGTTAAAAAGGAAGAAGTTGAAAAGTAGAATGAAAAAGAAAATATTAATTGTTTTATTTACTTTATTTTCATCACTGGCACTATTTGGCTGTGAGAAAAAATCATATGACATGTCTAAAGTTACCTTTGAAAGTGAATCATTCGTTTATGACGGTGAAACTAAATCACTTAGAATTAAAGGAAATCTTCCTGAAGGTGTAACTGTTGAATATGAAAATAATGATCACGCTGAAATCGGCGAATATGAAGTAACAGCCAACTTTAAAGGCAGTTCATCATATAAACCAATTCCGTCAATGACTGCAACTTTATCAATTTTAAAACGCGAAAAAGCGTTACTTCCTGATTTAATTGACGAAGATTTAAATGGAATTAATCAAAAACTACAAACTGCGGGATTTGAAAACATTAAATATGTTCACGTTTTTAATGTCACAATCTTTAAAGGAAGATTCATTCAATATAAAGATTATCAAGCTGGCGATGAAGTTAGTGTTTCTGCTCAAGTTATCGTTCATATTGCCACAAGAGAACTTCCAGATGTAACTAAGATGGATGTTGATACCATTGAACAATTCTTTTTAGATGCCGGTGTTTCCAAAGAGAATATCATTGGTGTTCCGCAAACATCAGGAGATCCTGATTACGGGTTGGGCTATTTTGGAGCCCAAGCTGGGGATGAATACACCACTGGTCAAATTAGATATTTATATAATGCAAGCGAAGTTAGATTAAAAGATTTAACCGGTTATACTGTTCCGCAAATTGCAGAATATATTAGAAAGAAAGAATTAAATGCTCAGTATCATGAAGTAACAGATAATTCTAAAGAAATGGATACATTTGCCGAATATGTTGGCTATTCTGCCGGTCAAGTAGTGCCAAAAGGAACAAATGTTGCTATGTTAATCTATGTTAACGATAACTTACCAGAAACTAAATCGTTATTTATTTCTAAGAGTGTTGAAGCTTCTTTAGGAAATAACGGATTAGAGCTTTATAATCCGCTTGAGTTTCCAATTGATTTATCGAACTATTATATTTCAATCTTTGAAGATGGCTCACTTTGGGAGACATATCGTATCAATTTAGAAGGAAGTTTAGCCTCTAAAACAACATATTTTATCGCTTCTGATACAAGTCAAGATGGGATTAAATCTAAAGCACATTTAGTTACTGATAAACTAATTTTTGACGGAAATGATACTATCCAACTAAGACAAAAATCTAATAACACATATATTGATGCTATTTATAATGTTGGTAATACCGTATTTACTTTTTCAGATGAAATCTTTGTAAGAAGACATCATATTACTAAAGGAACTCGTAATTTCAATTTAGATGAATGGGCTGGATATATTCCAACCTTTACTGAAATTATCAATGATCACCCATATACTATTTTAGATCATCCAACTTTTGAACTTTTAGAACCAATCTTTCCTGATTACGGAATGACAAAAGTTAAATATAAGAGTGCAGCTGATGGCGATACTGTTTATTTCCAATCATTAGACCCAAGAGATGCTGGTCCATATGATGGCAATAGTCGGTTAAGATTTTTAATGGTTGATACTCCGGAAACCGAAAAACCAGGTCAAGAAGGAATGCCTTATGCGCAAGCCGCGTGGGATTTTACGAAGCAAGCCTTATCTACAGCCTCAGAAATTTATATTCAATCTGATCGCTCAGCCGGGATTAAAGATAACTATGGTCGTAACTTAGGCGTGGTATGGTATAACTCGGGAACCCCACAAAATCCAGATTGGCATCTATTAAACTATGAACTAGTTCGTAATGGATTAGGCGAACCTTCAGGAATTAAAGATTTATCGGGGAATTATAAAAAATCAAATGTTTGGGGCAATCGTTATATGTACCAATGGGTACAAGATGCTATCCTATACGCTAAAACCAACAAATTAGGATTATATAGTGGAGTGTATCAACCGTAATGAAAGTTGTATGGCGCGTAGTTTATATCATCTACGCAACAATTCTATTATTAGTCGCGGGGAGTTTATCCCTTCAATATCAAGAACAACTATATTTTAAAAATGAGGGCCAACAGGCCCTCAATTCAAATGATGAGTTAGAGAAGTTTTATTTTTTCTATGGTTCTTTAGGATATCATACGAGAACTATGCCGCCTTTGATTGTGGAAAATGAAGATTTCATTCTAGCTTTCTTTGAAGTATATCGGACTGAGGAAATGAAAAATACTTTCTATATTATGTTATATCCTCATTATGCCGGGTTTAAACCGGATGATAGAGTAAGATATGAACTTGTCTTTAATTTATCCAACAATGAACGTAAGACAATCGATTTTGATCAATTTAGAAACATGCAAATGTATATTGCCGTTAATCAAGAAAGGCAAGCTTTAATCTATGTCGATGAAGTTCAAAGTAAAAACCCAATTTCGATTACGGTAAATAAAGTATATGCGGTAATCGATGAAGAAAACCAGCGAGTTTATACCAAGACTGATGAATTTACTTTTCCTTATATCATTACCGATACCGAATTAAAAGTTGGATCTGCGGTAAATCAAGGTTTAGAAGAACTTGGAATTAACGAAGAAAATATTCAAAAAAGAAAAAGTGAACTTGATGATTATTTAATTCATTATAATATTTATCCAAAACACCATCATTCGATGAAAAAATATAGCTATGTGTTTTATTTAACGATTATAGGATGCGTGGTTGCAATTGTCTTAGGAGCGTATTTCTTATTTTTCTTTAGACGTGGTCATAAAGCCAATATGGGAGGAGAAACACCAACTAGAACCTTCAAAGATTTTGGTTATAAAGCTGAAAAATATAAAGACCCCCTTTTAGTTGAAGATGATTTAGAAGACTCAAAGTAATTGAGTCTTTTTTTATCCACATTTAGTGTGGAAAATGTTGATTCTATAATATGTTATATTATATGTAAGGAGAAAGATAAAACATGAAAAAATTAATTTTAGTCGACGGAAATTCAATTATATTTAGAGCCTACT
>DUOG01000086.1 GCA_012838945.1 Acholeplasmataceae bacterium
ATTTTTATCACTTTATGTGCACCAACTTTTAATAGAGCTTTCTCCAACTCTTTTCTATTGACTGGTGGTTTTTGACTATATTTAAACACATCTAAATCATAACACAAACAAACTACTCTTTCATAATTATCGTATTCCTTTGTACAATAATTATTTTTGAATTTAGATAACATTTTGTTTTCTAATCTACCAATCCCCTTAGCACATAGGTGTTTAATATCATCAAAATTAAAATGTGCATTTCCATTAACAAGTTTTATAGTATTCAAAACCTCTTTATAAAACTCCTTATCCGTTGGTCCCTCAGTAATTATGACTAGTAATCTTTTATTATTAATTCTCCAAATATTTTTTTAATTCAGTTATATCATCATCAGAACCACTCATCAAATCAAATAAATACTCTCCTGTCAACATTCCTTGTTCTTCTGCTCCACTAATAATCTTATTTACTGAATTAATTTTTATTTTTCTAAAAATTGCTTTCCCATCATCGTTAGGGACCCCTAAATATAATGTAGATAAATCAATGTAGTTAATTAGGAATGGGGAATGGCTAGTAATAATAATTTTGGCTTTTTCAGTAATTCCATCTAATATTATTAGTAATCTTTTTAATAGTCCTGGATTAATCGAATTTTCAGGTTCTTCAATGGCGATTATATGGCCTCTACTTATTTCAACCATAACCAAATATGTTAACAATAACAATATTTTTTTTGCGCCATCTGACATATCATTAAATATTATAGGTTTTATTAAGTTTTTATGTTTCACTCGCAATGAATAAAATACATCTTGAATCTCATATTTATCATGCAAAACAGATTTATACTTTGAATCAGCAAGATTTATAGCTTCAATCCTTAAGTCCTCAATAAAAGGAAACAAGTCCATAAATGCATTTTTTATTAACAAAAACTTTTCTGGATAACGCTTTTTAATATAATATAATCTCTCTGCAATTCCCTCACTATCAGATGAAGACATTGCGTAATGTTCTCTTTTTATAAGTGATAAAGCCTTAAATTGATTTGAACTATCAAAACTTCTATCAATATTTACATTATATATATCAATATTATTCAATTCTCTAATAATTCGAAAATAAAACAAATGATCATATGCGTATAGTTTATTTATTAACAGTTCATGATCTTCACTGTTAATTTTTTTGTCACATCTTCCTTTTTCAGAGGACTTAATATATGCTACTTTTTCTGTTCTATCAATATACTTGCTATATTTTTGACTTTCATCCAAATTTTTTATTCTTAAATATTCAGCAACAACTTTTGATGGATTACTTTTTGAGATTCCCCATTTAAACTCATAACCATATATAACATTAATATCAGTTTTATTTTGTTCAAGTGAAAATTCAATCTCAAATTTAAAATTTTTATTCAGCGAATCTTCTAACAATGGCATTCCATTAGTCCAATTCATTAGTCTCACTTTTTGATTTATAGTGGCAGATAGATACAATAATCCAAAATCAATTGCTTGAAGTAGATTAGATTTGCCATAACTATTAATAGATAAAAGGCTGGTTATTTTTTTTAATTCTATATCAACGTTTGATACATTTTTATATCCATCTACTTTTATTCGTTTGATTTCTACCATAGTCTCGCCCCTTTCTGAAAAAATAATATGTATTACACTCATATTATATCTCCTTTCATAAAAATATGCAATATATTTATACATATTTTTTTGTTTTGTTAAAGTTTATGTATATTATTTAAATAATATGATTGTTTTATTCACATATTTGAAAATATTTCGAAATGTTGATAAACTATCGATGATCATACATCTAAAATATCTAGTAAACAAATAAAAAAGAAGCCTGCGGATGGCTTCTTTTTATTCTTTAAACTTATCCATTGATGTCATCATTTGGGATTTTTCCTTTAAAGTTCTGAACATATGATCGATCTTAGTTTTGTTCTCCTTGTAAAGTACATATCCCAAAGCTCCAAGTGCTCCGATAGTTATCGGAAGTAGCACATGTTTCACCATTATCACCTCGCAGTTTAAAGGCAAGTTACCGCTTTCTTGCAACTTTATTATTACCTGACAAAGTGATTATATGTAAAAATTAATTCTCAAATTCTGGTTCTAAAAAATCATATGGTGATAATTTATCAATATCTTTTTCGCCAAGAGTAGAGAAGGCACTTAAAGGATCGTTGATTTGAATTAGGTTAGTTCCTAACATTTCAATTATTTTATAAGTTAAAATAGTATCACGATTTACTTCAATCTCGGTGATTCCCCGCTTCAGCGATTCAACATTACCAATTAACATTAAAGATTTTTTAGCTCTAGTAATAGCGGTATATATTAGTTTTCTTTTTAACATTCGATTGTATTCTGCACTTATTGGAATTAAAACAATTTCAAATTCACTACCTTGGGCTTTATGAATGCTTATGGCATAAGCATGACTTAAATCACTTAGTTCTTCAAGGGTATAGTCAACTGCCCCAATATCAAAGAGAACAGTCAGTCCTTTGATTTTTCCGCTTTGATAAATGAAGTTATTGACAATACCAATATCGCCATTCATTACTTGTTTATCGCTTCGATTTACAAGTTGAATAACTTTATCGTTAATTCGGAACTTGCGGGAGAAGTGGTCTATTTCACCATCTGCTTCACGATAAGGATTTAAGATTTCTTGGGCCATATGATTAATTTCATTAATACCATTTTTTCCCCGATACATTGGGGCTAAGATTTGAAAACTTTTGTTTGCATCAATCCCACGTTTGGAAAGTAAACTTAAGATCTCACCAATCATCGGCCGAATGTGATCTTCTGGGGCACTGATAAAGGTTCTGTCATGTAGTCTTTCCGAAATGTCACTTGGAATTCTTCCTTCATTAAGGGCGTGGGCTAATTTAATAATATTTGAGTTTTCAGCTTGACGATGAATCTTGTCAAGACGAACTACTTTTATTACTTCAGTATTAATCAAATCAGCTAATACTTGCCCAGGACCAACCGATGGCAATTGATCAACGTCACCAACTAATATCATCCGCGCATTAGGATTCATTGATGAGAACAATCGATATGCCAGGGACACATCCATCATTGATGCTTCATCAACAATAATGAGTCTGGAATTGGTTAAATTATCTTCATCGTACTCATAATAATTATTGCCTTGATATCCTAAAAACTTATGAATAGTCATGGCATTAATATTAGTCGACTCGGCTAGTCTTTTCGCTGCTCTACCTGTAGGAGCAAGCAAAGCTATTTCTTCCACCAAGTGTTGATTACCACCATTTAACTCAAGGAACATCTTGATGATGGCGTGCACTATAGTTGTTTTACCAGTACCAGGTCCTCCAGTAATGATAACAATTGGTTCGGTAAAGGCCGACGCAATTGCTTCTTTTTGTTTTTCACTGTATTCAAAATTGCTTTGACCAATTACTTTTCGTAGTGCCCTGTCAATATCCTTTTGATCATATACTTTGATTAACTGGTGTGGGTTTTTTAGTAATCCAACCACCTTTTCCGCCAGCACACATTCTTCTTGGTAAAGAATTAAATCAAAGATGACATTTCCTTCTTTGTGGATTTTCTTTTCCCTTACTAAGAGGTCAATCATTTTTAAGTATTGATTAAACTCAAAACTTTCAATTTGATAACGAGTAGTAATAAAGCGGTATAATGCTTCACTTTCAACAAAAGTATTACCACTATTATTAATTACTTCTTTTAAAGCATGTAGAATTAATGCTTTTAAACGAACTGGATCATCAGGTTTAATTCCTAAGTTAAAAGCAAAATCATCATTTTTCTTAAATCCAATTCGATCCACTTTTTCCATTAGGATATAAGGATTTTCTTTAACAAGTTCAATTACATTATTCCCAAATGAAGCAATAACCTTTAAAGTCATTTCCATAGTCAATCCATTATTTAAAAAGAACAATATTTTTTCTTGATTACTTTTATTATCGGTAATAACTTGATAGATAATGTCTTTCTTATTTTTGGGAATTTTAACTTTATCTAAATTTTTTCGGTCCTCAGCAATCAATTCAATCGCTCGTTCCCCTAACGCCTCAGCAATTAGGGTTGCGGTTTTCTTGCCGATTTCCGGAAAGATATCGCTGGACAGATAACTTATTACGCCACTAATGGATGCCACATCCTGGCGTTCAAAATGATTAAATTGAAATTGAAAACCATGATTAGGATCAACTTTAAAGCCACCAATAAATGAATACTCTTCACCAAGATAAGGTTCGCGGTCCAAGAGACCAACCACCACTAAAGTATTAGCGATAATCTTATCTTTATGAAGAGCCATTTCCGGGTCTTTATAATCAATCTCGATAGTGGCTACCGTATATCCATTAACTTGATTGTGATAACGAACGTTCTTAATGACACCCTTTACTTTTTCAGTACTTGCGTCTTTCATCATCCATAAATACTTGGTCGATAGTACCGCCCCCTAAACAATACTCCCCATCATATAATACAAAGGCTTGTCCTGGAGTAACCGCTTTGGCTTTGGATGGTATATCAACCTCTAAAGTTGTTTCATCAAGCCATCTCACCACAACCGGAATATCGGTTTGGCGATAACGAAATTTCGCATGTAGGTGGTGTTCATTTGGAAAACGTTCATTAATTATATTTACATCAGTTACTATACAACGATTAGCATAGAGGTATTCATTTTCAGCACCTTGACCGACAAGTAAAATATTTTTTTCTGGAATTTTACCAATGACAAACCAAGGTTCACCTTCTCCTCCAATACCTAGACCATGGCGTTGGCCAATGGTGTAATACATGATACCATCATGCGTACCTACTACTTTGCCATCAAGGGTTTGCATTTCACCTTTTTGAGCATAGAGGTAGTTTTGAAGGAAGGCTTTGAAATTTCGTTCACCAATAAAGCATACTCCAGTTGAATCTTTTTTGGTGGCAGTTGCTAGATCATACTTTTGGGCTAGAGCACGCACTTCCTTTTTGGTCATTTCACCAATAGGGAATAGCACTTTAGAAAGTTGCTCTCTAGTCAATTGACTTAAAAAATAACTCTGATCTTTATTATTATCAAGACCACGCAATAAATAGTGGCGGTCATTATCATGATCATGGAGTACACGGGCATAATGACCCATCGCAATATAATCGGCACCAAGCGTTAAGGCGTGGTCTAGAAATGCTTTAAATTTTATTTCTTTGTTGCACATAATATCGGGATTAGGAGTTCGGTTTTTACGATATTCATTTAAGAAGTAGGTAAATACTTTATCCCAATATTCTTTAATAAAGTCGACTCGGTGAAGTTTGACTCCCAATTTCTCTGCTACTGCTTTAGCGTCTTGATAGTCAACTTCTTGAGGACAGATTTCATCATTAATGGTCGGGTTACCACTGATATCGTTGTTTGCTGCTGAGTCCCAATTACGCATGAAAAGAGCCTCGACTTCATATCCAGCCTCTAACAACTTGATGATGGCGACGCTCGAATCAACGCCTCCACTTAAACCGACTATTACTTTTTGTTTTCTTTTCATTATTTATCCAACTCAGCTTTCAATTCAAATATCGCATCACGCAGTGCCATCGCTTCTTCAAAGTTAAGCTCTTTGGCAGCTTGCTTCATCTTCACTTCTAAACTTTCAATAAGTTTACGTTTTTCAAAATCACTTAAGTTTTTATCTCCGACAATTAAGTTTTCTTTAACATCTTCTTGGATGATACTAATACCTTCACCAATGGCTTTAACAATGGTTTGAGGTACAATACCATGCTTTTTATTATATTCTTCCTGAATTGCTCGACGACGATACGTCTCAGCAATCGCTTTTTCCATTGATGCCGTAATGTTATCAGCATACATCACAACTTTACCATTGGCATTACGAGCCGCTCTACCAATTGTTTGAATCAAGGATCGTTCACTTCTTAAGAATCCTTCTTTATCAGCATCAAGGATGGAGATTAAACTAACCTCAGGAATATCGAGTCCTTCTCGTAGAAGGTTAATTCCTACAATTACATCATAGACGCCAAGTCGCAGTTTTCTAATTAATTCTAAACGTTCCAAAGCTTTAATCTCGGAATGCAAGTAAGTAACTTTTATCCCTGCCTCTTTTAAGTAGGCAGTTAAGTCCTCACTCATTTTCTTGGTTAATGTGGTAACGAGGGTGCGTTCATTTCGCGCAATTCGTTCTCTAATATCTTTAATCAAACTATCGATTTGGTTTTTGGTAGGACGCACTTCGATTAATGGGTCCACTAGTCCAGTTGGACGAATGATTTGTTCAACCACTTCATAAGAGCGTTCTAATTCATAGTCGCCTGGAGTGGCACTGACATAGATAACTTGATCAATCTTTTGATTAAACTCTTCAAAATTTAACGGGCGATTATCGAGGGCTGACGGCAGACGAAAACCATAATCAACTAAGGTTTGTTTTCGGCTCCGGTCTCCATTATACATCCCTCTTACTTGAGGTAAGGTTACATGTGACTCATCGATGATCATCAAGTAATCATTATTGAAGAAGTCAAGTAACACGGCTGGTGTTTCTCCTTCTTCTCGAAGCGATAAGTGGCGAGAATAGTTTTCAATCCCACTACAAACACCAATTTCTCTTAACATTTCCAAATCATATTTGGTTCTTTCTTTTATTCGTTGGGCTTCAAGGAGTTTACCATTGTCCTCAAAGTATTTAATTCTCTCTTTTAGTTCAGCTTCGATTCTTCTGATGGCTTCTTCTTTGCGTTCGGGATTGACCACAAAGTGCGTAGCCGGAAAGATGGTCATAATGTCCATGGTTAGTTTTAACCTGCCGGTTACAACATCAAAGGTCGCAATCCGTTCAATCTCATCATCAAAGAATTCTACTCTAATTCCTTCATTGCTTTGATATGTCGGAATGATATCAACGGTTGAACCTTTGGCCCTGAAAGTCCCCCTGCCAAACTCAATGTCGTTTCTCGCAAACTGCATTGAGACTAATTTTTCTAGGAGATCTTCCCGAGATATCCGTTGACCCTTTCTTAAGACTAACATCGAGTTCTTATAGTCTTCTGGGTCCCCGATCCCATAGATACAAGAGACACTTGCTACGACAATGGTGCTCCGGTCTTCTAATATGCTCGCAGTAGCCGCGTGACGCATCTGGTCAATTTCATCATTGATCGAAGAATCTTTTTCAATATACATATCCTTACTTGGAACATAGGCTTCCGGTTGATAGTAATCATAGTAAGAAATAAAGTATTCCACCCGGTTATATGGGAACAATGCTTTTAATTCACTATATAACTGTCCGGCTAAAGTCTTATTGTGGGCAAGAACTAAGGTAGGTTTTCCCACCGCCTCAATAACATTGGCTATGGTAAAAGTCTTTCCCGTTCCGGTAGCTCCAAGTAGCGTTTGTTCTTTAACCCCAGCTTTTAAATTCTTAACCAGTTTTTCAATTGCTAGTGGTTGATCACCAGTTGGTTTATATTCAGATACTAGTCGAAATTTCAAGTTATCAACTACTTTCTTAAATAAACAACATTCTTAGGGTCCTGTGGTGCATATAAGATATCAATATATTCTTCTTGAGTTTGGAAATATAAGAATGAGCTAAGACGGGTTTCAATCTTTTCCCCTTCAAAAGTCGTATATTCAATTTCTAAATGACATTCCTTCATTCCCTCACTCTTAGCTCGTCCATACTTATAAGTCTTAACTCGAGCCTTAGCCTTAACACCATAGACCTTTAAATAGTCATATAGCGTATCACGGCTTGGTGATATCAAAATGGTAAGCATCGCTTGCATTGCCACAAAGAATCCCATAATAACTAATACCACTAAAAATTGACTTTTAGAAACTAAGAATTCCCATACTTCTCCAATACCTTTATCAAACATATTGTTTTTACTAAAGGTACTAATAAGGAATACTAATAAAGCAATGGTTGCCACGATAAGCGAACCAGCCCCTAGTAAAAACTGATAATTGTAAGGGCGTTTTTGCCCTTCAACTAATAATGGGAAATATAATACTTTACTTTGTTTTTCTTCATCAACTTCAGGATAAACTAAATTAATCGTTTTGTTTTCGGTAAAGTCTTCTTCGTTAAAATGTTTCTTACTTAAGACAAAACGTTTATTGAAATTAATTCTTGATGCTGGACTAACAAAATCAGCAAGGAAGATAATATTATTAATATCGTTGCTGGTTTGGGTAATTTTAGCCTCCAACACTTTTTTCTTTCCTTCTTGGTCCATTTTCTTATAAGTGTTAATGTATCTTAATGCTACGATAACAGTTGTTACGATAAAAAAGATAATAAATAAACTTATTAATGTAATTATAAATATCGCCACGATATAGCCTCCTATTTATGATATTCTTGATTATTATTAATCATTAAACTACGATAGATTTGTTCAATCAATATTAAACGCATTAATTGGTGGGGAAAGGTAAAGGCCGAAAAAGACAACTTCATATTAGCTCTTTTGATAACCTCTTCACTCAAGCCATTGCTTCCACCAATGACAAAGGTAATTTTGGGGGTACCGTAAAGTGCCTTGCTGGCAAGAAACTGGGCTAACCCCTCACTATCCATAACTTGTCCATCAATACATAAGGCGATCACAAACTCATCGTTCTTAATTTCTTTTAAAATGTTTTCGCCTTCTTGCTTAATATTTCTACTTACTTCCTTAGTATTTACTTCTTTTACTTCAGTTATTTGAAAATTAGTAAACCATTGGATTCTTTTTTCATATTCTTTAATTCCATCACTTAAATACTTCTCTTTGATTTTTCCAACAGCAATAATCCGATACATTTTACCCCCTACAAAGTAATAATTTCTAGTTCTTCTTCTTGACGTGCCACCAAGAGTTCAATTTGGTGTTCGTCTTTTAGATTTTTAATGTTATGATGATAAGCAAGTTCATAACTGTTACATTCTTTACTGATGTGGGCTAAGATTACATACTTAGTATGTTCGGAAATGACCGATCTTAATATTTCACTGCACATTTGATTGGATAAGTGCCCATATGGTGAAAGGATGCGCCGTTTTAAACTCCAATGGCGCCTACTGTTCATCAGCATCTCGACATCATGATTTGACTCAATAATCAAAACATTCATCCGCGCCAAGATTGGTAAGTATTTAAGTGGCACAACTCCCGTATCAGTAATATAACCCAATGACTTACCTTCGTTTTCAAACACAAATCCAAAAGTGTTTGCTGCATCATGAGAAAGCAAGAGCGGCATAAACATCAAATCTTTGATTTGATAACGCACTTCTTCTTGAATGAAGGTAATAGGATATTCTTCAATACTATTTAAGATTTTTGCTTCTAAGTTGTTATAACTTAATTTATTTATATAGAGCGTTGCTCCAGTCTCTTCTAGTAAAACACTTAATGATTTTGTGTGGTCTGTATGTTCATGACTAATGATGATCGCATCAAGGCTTCCTAAGGTTATTCCTTGATTCTTTAGTCTTTTAACAATTTGAGCATAACTCACACCGGCATCAATTAAGATCTTAACTCCGGCTTTCGTTTCAATGTAAGTGGCATTTCCGGAAGAGCCACTCGCAATTACAACTATCTTCATGTCGACACCTCATAATAATATATTGTACCATACTTCTTGGTATTTTTCAACACGATTGACTGACTTATAAAGTATAGATTGTCAATTATTGTATTAGACTATTAATATAAAAAAGGCTGGAAGCCAGCCTCTAAATTATTAGTAAACCCAACAACAGCCGATGATTACTAATAAAATAAATAGAACTAATATCAATGCATAACCGTAGCCAGTTCCTTGACGACCTTGATTCATAGTGTAACCTCCCTCCTGAACTCATTATATATTACGAATTGATTGTTATTTAGGGAATTACATATGCCCATTTTTAATCATCTTTTTATCCTAAATTAGGCGCCCGTCTTTAATTTGTCAACATATATATTTTTTAATACTTTTGTTGTGTTTTTTTGAAAAAAATGATATTATAATAGTGTTTACTTTATGATAATAATAGAAGGAGTGAAATAATCATGAGTGTAAAATCAATGGACGGTAAGAGTGTCATTAGAAAGACTTTACCCCTAATAATATCCTTAGTATTAATTATTGCTATTGCGATTCTTGCAACCGTGTTATCAAAAGAAAAAGTTGATCCAACCATTACAAATCCAGACGAGTCCTTTGTAACAATCGGTGATTATTCAGTCACAAATGGAACTGTTTATCGAAACTTAAAAGTTAATTATGGGTTATTTGAATTGCAAAATTTAATCGACCGTAATCTATTAAAAGATTACCTATCAAAAGTCGATGATGGTGCTGTTCAAGCACGCATCAATAAAGCAATTTATGATAATACATCCAACAAGAGCATGACTGATAAGCAAGTTGAATTAAGGATGAACTCATTAACTAAAGAAGAAAGAGAATTAGTTGAAGAAGCCTTTAGAGATTCACAATACTTAATTGGGCTTCGAACTGAACAAGACATTTGGAATTATTACAAACTTGAAGAAGCGAAAAAACTTTATGCTTTAGATAAGTTTAAAGCTGACATCGCTGAATATGAACGTGAACAAACTGAAAAACAAGGTAAAGAAGTAAGTTACTTTACTGACCTTCAAATTGAAGATTACTTTGATGATCACTATGAACCAAACATTAAAGCATTAGTAGTTTTCTTTGAATCAGAAACTGAAGCTTTAGAAGCAATGAAAGCTGCTCTTGTTCAAAGAAATACTTTAGGTACTAAATGGATTAAATATGATCCAGAACGTCCTGATGCAAAATCTGGTTCTGATTTAGATATTGAAGACTTTGGTGAAATTTTAGAAGCATTTATTAAAATGTACAATCAAAAACATGGCTACTATGATTGGAGCAGCAGAACCCCAATTAAAGCCGGCCAATATGACTTAGAAAATTACACCATTGATGATAGTGTTGAAGCTAATAAATATGTTAAGATTAATTATAACTATGAAGACTTAAGCCTTACAAATGCAAGTCTTGCATCCCAAATATTCAAAACTTTAATGGTTTATGAAAAACTTGGTGAAGATGAAGAATTAACTAACGAAGATTTCTACAGTGATGACTTCCACAAAGCTTACACTAAAAAGCCATCAACTGATAGCAATGGTCGTTACTACCTAGCAATTAAACTTGCTATTACAAGTGATATTGAAATCATTGATAATGTTCGCGATGAAATCAAAGCAGCATTACCAGAAAAGAATCTAACTGACGCTAAGATTAATGAAAAAATCTTACAATTACGCCGTGATGCTGGCCTTGTCATTTATGACAAATTCTTAGAAAGAAATTATGCCGGTGGCGATACTGAATTCAAAACAACTAAAAAGACTAAAACTCATGTTGTCGCTGAATACAAAGTTGGTAATGAAGTAATTGAAGTTACCGCAGATCAACTATTTGAAATATTAGCATTAACTTATGCACCAAAAGAAATTGCTAAGATCATGAACCAAGAGATCTTAGTACGTGATGAGACTTATAATAAAGTATATGATGTTGAAAATGGTACGATATTAGATAAAAAAGAATACGAAAAATTCAAAGAATTAGTATTAGGTTATCGTAATGCCTTTGCACAAGGATATTTTGCTCAAATGGGATTCCCACCAAGCTATGGTTGGAAAAACTTTATGCGAGATAACTTTGGCGTTGAATCTCAAAAAGATTTAATCGTTCCATTAGCATTATTCAACCACACTCTTGATAAGTATCGTGAAGCATCATACACTGTTGAAGATGTAATTGAACAAATGAAAAAAGCTGTCGATGAATTCTTTGAAGCAAAAATTATGAACATCGTAATTTCTGTTGACTATGATAACAATTCACAACCAGACAAAAACATCGTCGGCAAAATCGATCTTGAACAATCTAACTGGACCCAAGCTCAAAAAGACTTAGTTCCAGCCTTAGTTGATACTATTCTAGAAGAAAAGAGTAAAGTTATTACTGGTAACGATCATGTATCTGCTCTTAAAGCGGTAGTAGAAAAATACAACAATGTATCTGTCAATGATCCTGACTACGATACTTGGAAAGAATTTAAAGAAGCCGGTTTAAGAATCGAATACGAAGACTATCAAGAACTTACCAATAATAAAACTGCATTTGTTGAAGAGTTTTTAAATGAAACTAAGAAATTATGGAATATTGCTAAAGAAGAAGGATTATTAGGTAAAATGACTAACCCTATTTGGGCTGAGGAAGCCTTTGAATCTTCTTATGGATTCCACTACATTGGAATTTCTAGTGCTAGTGATTATACGTATGCTGATCCTGAAGAAAAGTTACTACTTACCGATATGGAAATTGAGGAATTGAAAGCTTTAATAGCTCTATATGAACGCGAATTAGAAAGTAAGGAAGACGAAGACAAACCACTTACTGACGAAGAAAAAGAAGAAATCGAAGAAAAACTTACTGCTGAAGTTAGAGCCGCGTTTACTAAATACTACACTCCTGCTATTCAATATCTCGAAGAATACAACAGCAGTAACTCTGGACGCCTTGATCTTGAATTAGCTAAATATCGCGCAGATAAAGGTATTACTTTCGCTAATTCAGACATCGCTGCTTATTACCTAGAAGTCCTAGCAATCAATAAAAAGACTCATGACAAAGCTTACAACCTAGATAAAGAATAAAACTCATGAATAAAAAACTGTGTTTAACTTTTTACACAGTTTTTTGTTTAGTAATTTTCAAGATTTTTGATAATCAATTTTAACCTTTTCTTTGTAAACCATAACAAAATGTGGTATAATAATACAAGATTATTTTAACTAAAATGGAGGAAATCTTATGAAACGTCGTATCTTAAGAATAAGTGCTTTTGTACTACTAGTGCTAACAGCCTTTACACTAGCAGGATGTAAAAAGCAAGTTGTACCTGAAATATCTAACCCAAATGGAGCGTATGCCACCGTTGGTTCCTACCAAGTAACTAATAGAGAGATTTACTTCAGAGCCAAATCAAACTATGGTCTTGAAGCAATTCTAGAAGAAATTGACACTAAACTTTTAGCTTCTTATTTAAATCAAGTAACTGATGAGAGAATCGATGAATTAATCGAAGAATCGAAATTTGGAAACATTGATAAAACAACTCTTCCAGTGGAAGATGTTGAAAAATATGAACAAGAATTCATTGATGAACATGTCGTACAAGGTCGTCACAATGAAGAGCTTATTAGAAAATACTATGCTCTTAATGAAGCAAGACGCCTTTATGCTTTAGAAAAATTCACCGAATATGTTAATAACTATAAAGGTGAAGATGATGAACCATACTTCAAAGAAAGCGAACTAGAAGCTTATTATAAGAATAATTATAAGGCTGATGTTCAGGCAATCGTTGTTACCTTCATTACTGAATATGAAGCACGCAAAGCCCTTGAAGCCTTAAACATTAAAGTTGATCGTACTGGTTTAAAATGGGTGACTAGAGATACTGAAGTTGAATTAACTCCAGCTGAAGTATATGCAGCATTCATTAACCTATACAACAACTATAATGGTTACTACCGTGTTGGCGATGGTAACATTATTGAAGCTGGCGATTATGAAATTGATAATGGTAAATTTGTATTTAAGAATGACTTCTTAGAAGAAGTTAAAGATGAAAAACACATTAAATTTGTTTACAAATATTCTGATTATAGTTCATCTCACATCATTACTCAAAAATTATTCACTGACTTAAAAGCTTATCAACCTACTTTAGATGATGACACTGATAAAACATTATACACTGATCGCTTACATCAAAGTTATACTCCTACTCCTGCTGCTTCTGGAACATCAAAATTCCACCTAGTATTAAAAGTAGGATATGGCGAAACTAAAGAGTATGAAGATGTAAAAGATGAAATTAAGACAGAACTAATTAAAAATCGTTTAACTGCTACTGAAATCGATAATCAATTATTGAAATTAAGACAAGATGCAAAAGTTACTCTTCATGATTATTATTTAAACAATGCTTATCAACAACTTGTTGATGCTAACTACAAAGCGCCAAAGAAATTAAGTAAAACTGCAGTTGCTACTTACAAAGTTAATGATGAAACTATTGAAATAACTGCTGATCAATTATTTGCTAAATTATCTAAACAATATGGTGGTTTACTTGTTTCCGATTTATTAGACCGTGAAGCATTAATTCACGATCCAAAATACAATGATGTTTATGACTTTACTAATAACAAAGTAAAAGACAAATCTAAGTACAGCAAACTTGAAGACTTAGTTGACCAATATCGCGAAGACTTAGAAAATGATGTTTACGCAAGCCGTGGTTTCGATAAAAACTATGGATGGAAAGAATTCATTCGTGATGCTTATGGACTTACTGATGAAAAAGATCTAGCTTTAAAAGTTGCTTTATTTGACTACGTTATTGAAAAATTCACTAATGAGTCTTATACTAAAGAAGACATCCGTAAAGAAATGCTACGAATCAAAGATGAATTCTTTGAAGCAAACATTATCGGTATCAATATCTTTGTTGACTATGACAACAACAATAGTCCTGACCGTCATCACTTCAAAGAAGCCGATACTCACTTAAGCAATTGGAATGCACAACAAATTGGTCTTGCTAAAAACTTAATCAATTTAATCAGAGAAAAGATCGCTGAATACATTGATCCAAAACTTGATCAACCTGATTATGCTACAGGCTTTGGCCGTCTTATCCAAGACTACAATAATGCTTCACTAGATGATGAAGTATGGGGTGTTTACAAACGTAATGGTCTTCGTATTCAATTTGAAAACTTAGGTTCTATTAGCAACACTTCTACTCACGTTCAAGAATTAAAAGACGAAGTTCAAAAACTATGGAAGCTTGTTCCAATGGCTGACCGCGGAAAAGCAATTTATCCAAAAATCGTAGTTGGTGAAGAAGATCCAAACTACTGGTCTGATATTTTCGCTTCTAATACTGGTTTCCGCTACATCGGTATTACTAGAGCATCTGATTACGTCTATGCTAAGAAAACAGATGGTCGAGTCTTACCTAATGATGAGGAAATTGAAAAATACTTAGAAGATCCTAATACTCCAGACCTAACATCAGCAGTAAAATCATCAATAGAAAGATACTATGTAACTGCTGTTAATACATTACAAGGATTCTCTTATGCTAAAACTGGTCGAGTCAATCGATTACTTCATGACTACACTGTAAGTAAAGGTATTACATTTACTGAATCAACAGTCCTTGAAGTATTCAATAAGATTCATGACATCTTTGACCGTAACAAAACTTATACTCCTCCAGTAACAGAATAATAATAAGCAAAACACCAGTCAAAATTTTGACTGGTGTTTTCTTTATGAAAAAAAGTCACAAAACTGTGACTTTATTCAATATCATCTTTTGGTTTAGAAAATGAGTTCACATAAAACATCTTCTTATTGAGGCTTGGAATTGGACTTGTGTATTTTCCACCTTCCGTTTTAGCAATCTCATCTTCGATAGCGCCCATTTTAGAATCAACTAGATCTAATAAGAAGAGGGCATAGGCTTCTGCCATCAGTGGTTCTTTAGGACTTCCATATTCTAAATAACCATGATGGGAAACTAAGAGATGTTCTAAGGCCTTAAATTCTTCGGTTTCGGTTAAACCTAAAACCAATCCTGCTTCAACAAGCATTTTATAACCGATCACAATGTGACCAAGCAAATTGCCTTCTTGGGTGTATTCGGTTTGCTTTGGACTTGACAATTCTTCAATCTTACCTATGTCATGGATCATGATTCCACTATAAAGTAAATCTTTATCTAAAGTAGGATAATTGATAAGGAAGGTATCAGCAAGTCTTAACATTGAATAAGTATGATAGGCTAGGCCACTATAGTAATTATGATGCATTGTTACACCAGCTGGAAAGTCAAAGAAGTCTCCTGAGTACTTACCGATCAAGTATTTAGTTAAACCAGATAAAACTTGATTTTCAATTCGATCTATATATTCATCGAAACGGTCAATCAGTTCGGCCCTACTTAAAGGCGCAAACCTAAAGAAATCGCGCCAATTAACTTCTTCTGTCGTAGTGTCTTCAATTTCTGAGATAATGATTTGAAGTTTATTAGCATATTCATTAGCCTTACCGGTGATCTTATAGATCTTTCCGGCTTCGATATCTTTTTTTAAATCAACATTCCAAATCCGAGCATCGGCAGTATCTTCCCCATCAGATAAGGTTAACCCATAATAAGGAGTTTGGTTAACCGTATAACGGAGTCTGATATCCGATACTAATACATACATGGTTACTACTGAACCAATTTCTATATCTTTAAATTTCATTAAATAATCCCTTCTCTGGCTAACTTTTGATAGTCAATATTAATATTAATCAACATTTGACGAACGCTTGGTGCCATTTGGCTGGCAAGATTTGCTCGTTCTTCTGGCGTGAGGGTTGCGGCATTAGGTAGGCTGTTAATATTAGCATTAACCATTTTATTAAAATCTTGCTTGTAACGTTCAACCATCAATTGTTGCCATTCTCTTTTTAATCGTGCTTCCTTTTCAGCAAGCGATATTTCTTCAAAGTCTTTCTGATCGTTATTAGAATAACTATTAGTCTCAAAACTTTGGGTTGGCACAACTGGTTCCGATTCTACCTTTTGATATTCGGTATATGGAACTTGGGTTTCCACTGGTGGTACCACAGTAGTGGCAGCACCTGAAGCAAAGGTACTAGAATCAACTTTCACCCTTTTTAAGAATTCACTTGCATACTCTTTTAACTTATGATATTCATTTGGAAGTTCTCGTGCTAACACTTTTTCTTCTAAATGACTTAAGACTTCACCAATAATCGGTCCCGATCTTCCACCAGTTAAGGCCAGCACATCTTCTCCTTTAAAGGCGAGATCGGCTTTACTTTTGATTGGAAGTGAGTTGGCTATTCTTTTGATTTGCTTTTCTTGGCTCTTATAACGTCTGCCAATCACATAGCGATTTACCGTATTTGCACTTAATACTATTTCGGTTCCGTATTTATATATTAAGGTATCATCAACTTGGGAACTTTCCAGATGAGATGATACTTCAAGAATAGTTTGTAACCTTTTATAAGAATTATGAGAGAAGTTAGCATTAGCACTAACACTCCCTTCAATCTTATAACAAATCGCAAACGCTTCTTCGATAGATACTTTATTAATTTTACGCTTTAATATTTTTAAAGCTTTTTTCTTTAGCGGCAAATATTTTGCCACACCGGAATCAAGCATTAACTTAATAGCTTTACTTGCATGTTGACCTTGAAAGATCTTAGTAACCTCAGCAATCACTTTAGCCTCAGTAAGTTTTCGAACTTCTTTCCGACAAGCCATGATGGCGGTTGCGGTTTTAGGTTCAATGTGAAAGTTTAGTTTACTGACTAACGTGAAAGCTCGTAAGATTCTTAAAGGATCTTCTTTAAAGCGAACCTTGCCTTTTCCAATAATTCTAATGATTTTATTTTTAAGGTCTTTGGTTCCTTCACAAAGGTCATAGATTTTTCCGTTTGGTGACATAGCGAGAGCATTGATCGTAAAATCACGGCGATCTAGGTCTTCTCTTAGTTTAGTTGAATAATGAACTTGCGATGGTTTTCTAATGTTAGTATATGTTTCAGTTCTGAAAGTAGTAATTTCATAATCCATACCATCAAATTTGAAACTGATAACACCAAGGTCCATATATTCTTTATTCGCATCTGGTACTACTTCTAATACTTGTTCTGGAGTAGCACTAGTTGTTATGTCAATATCAGTAAAAGGAATCTTTAAGAGTTGATCGCGTACTACGCCCCCAACAAAATAAGCCTCATGGCCTAATTCGTTTAATCGGCGTAATATTTCTTGTGCTTTAATCAAATAAATGCTTTGATCCATTCTATCACCAATTTAATTATACTACATTATCCGAAAAAGTAAAGCAAAATATTACAATATTCTTGCCTACACGTTAAAGCGGAAGAGGATAATGTCGCCATCTTGGACCACATACTCTTTTCCTTCGGAGCGCACTTTTCCTGCTTCTTTAACCTTTAGAGGGCTTTGGTAAGCGATTAGATCATCATAATGATAGACTTCGGCCCTAATAAAGCCCCGTTTAAAATCAGTGTGAATGATCCCGGCACAATCTGGTGCTTTCATTCCTTTTTTAAAGGTCCATGCTTTACATTCTTTTTCACCAGCGGTAAAGAAGGTTGCTAGACCTAAAAGACTATAGGTTTCTTTTACTAGTTTGTCCAAACCACTCTCACTAATTCCTAGATCAGCCAAAAACATCTTTCGCTCTTCATCTTCTAGTTCACTTAGTTCTTCTTCAATTCTAGCACTGATAATTACAACCTTACTGCCGTCTTTTTCAGCTTGGGCTTTTACGAGTTCGGTATATTCATTTCCATCGATAATTGATGCTTCATCAACATTGGCTACATATAATACCGGCTTTAGGGTTAGGAAGTTAAAGTTTTTAATAAATGCTTTTTCCTCTCCAGTTAAATCGACCATGCGGGCTGGTATGTTATCTAATAAAGCATCATATATTCTTTTTAAAATATGATACTCATATTCAGCCTCTTTATCCTTTAGTTGAGCTCGTTTTTCAATCTTAGGTAAACGTCGCTCAATGATTTCTAAATCAGCTAGCACTAGTTCAAGATTAATGATTTCAATATCACGGATGGGGTCAACCCCACCTTCTACATGGATGATATTCTTATCATCAAAGCAACGCACTACTTGACAAATGGCATCTACTTCCCGAATGTTTGCGAGGAACTGATTGCCGAGTCCTTCTCCTTTACTTGCACCTTTTACCAAACCAGCAATATCCGTAAAAGAAAAGCTAGTCGGAACAACGCTTCTTGGATTGATGATCCTGGCTATTTCATTTAGTCTTTCATCATTTATTTCAACTACACCTACATTCGACTCAATGGTAGCGAACGGGTAATTAGCACTTAAGGCTTGAGCCTTAGTGATTGCATTAAATAAAGTAGACTTACCAACGTTTGGTAAGCCAACGATTCCTGCAGTTACTGCCATAATTGATACACCTCTGTTACTTTCTATAGGAATAATACCAAGATAATTAAGATGATTCTAACAATTATATTTGGTATTAAATTATTTTTATTTTTTAAATATAAGTGGCCTAGGGTAAGTCCAAGTATCCCATTGATTATTAAGTTTTCAAATCCCATGAAAACCATTAAATTAAAGGCTACACTGAAGATTCCGCTAATAATTACAGTAATATAATTTGGCCAAATCGTCACCTCATTAATCCCTTCAATTACTATCTTTCGGAGGAATTCCTCAACGATTGCATAGAGGATTAGAAATGTTATAATAATAATAAACGGTGCGACATCATTTTCTATGTAGGTAAAGATATAACTTGGAATAGGGGAAAAACCAATAATTTTAGATGTTACATAAAGTAATCCAATTAAAGGTGCCCATATTTGAAGTGAGTAAAAGACATCCTTGGCTTTATATTCTTTAAAATCAGAAAACCAATCAGAATAAAAGACAATACTTAAAATTAATAAAGTAGCTATACTTGTAATAAATAACGAGTATCCTCTTGAAAATCCTGATAGGACAATTGGTAGGAGTCCTTCTTCATCAATGATTAAGCTCGGATTAAAGCGTCGATAAAGGATTCCCATTACCACACTAAAAACACCAGTAAAAAGAAAGGAGACAAAAAAACTAATGATTAACGCAACTTTAGTTTTCTGCCAGTCACTTACCGGTGGGACGCCATTTTCCATTATCTCTACTACTTCTTCGCTTTCCGTGCCACAACGGGTACAATAGCGTTCTTGATAATGTAATTTTTTATAACAATTTTTACAGCGGATAACCATAATCTTCACCTTCTATATTACCTATTTATTATATCACTTTTTTGTCATTTTGAAAAGTAGAACATTCTACATTATTATAAGATAATTTACCATAAAAGTGTGGTATAATATACCTAAGGAAGTGATTAAAATGAACATCTATTATATAGGTAACCCTGGCGACTTAGAGAACTTACAATTTCACGGATTTGACCTTAATATTAAAGCAATCACTGATAATATTAAAATCATTGATAGTTATCACTTTTCATTAAAGAATGAAATAATCACCTTTGATTATTTAATTATCAAAGATTATAAAAAGTTAGAAAATATTAAAAAACTTGATTGCTTAATTGATGATAATGTAATTATCACCAATTATTATTTACAGTCAAATCTTGAACATATTTTTGCCTTAAATCAAAATGATGATGTAACTAGTCAGTTACAAAAAATTGTCAATTTCATCTTGAATATAGATTTTTAATAAAAGCACAATAATAATAGTGTGCTTTTTTTATGAGGTGATAACTTGAATAAATTATGGAAGTTTACTAAAATCTTTTTGGTTTTTTATTTGTTTGTCTTTTTTGCGATTATCATTACCTTTACGATTGCTAATCACAAGTTAAAATACGATATTCCCTTTATCTCTAGTGTTGAACTATATGATCAAAACAACTACAAGTTCTTAACCTTAAGTAATAATAAAAAGCAATCATTTGTTAGTTTAGATAAGATTAGTCCTTTAATTATTGATGCTTTTATCTCCATTGAGGATAAACGTTTCTACCATCACCAAGGACTAGATTTAGTTAGAATTGGAGGAGCCCTCTTTAGAAATATTGAAGAAGGAAGCATTAGTGAGGGGGCATCAACTATTACCCAACAATATGTTAGAACTATTTACTTAAACAATGAAAGAAAATTAAAAAGAAAAATCCATGAAGCACTAATCGCCATCAACATGGAAAAAAAGTACACCAAAGATGAAATTTTAGAAGGCTACTTAAATAGTATCTACTTTGATCATGGTGTATATGGAGTTGAAGACGCTAGTATCTATTACTTTAACAAAAGTGCATCAGATGTGTCGCTAGCTGAAGCAGCTTGTATTGCTGCTATACCGAAAGGGCCAACCTATTACTCACCAATTAGAAATCCTGAAGCCAATAAGAAAAGAAGAGATTTAATCATTGACGAACTTTATGAAGACGGTAAAATAACAGCAGAAGCAAGAGATCAAGCCAAAAATGAAGAGTTAAAGATAACTGGTAATAACCCCAATAATAATGATGTTAATGCGCCCTACTTTCAAGACATTGTCATGAGAGAACTACGAAAGTATCCCTTTGTAAATGAATATGCTTATAAAGGATTAAAAGTATACACGACCCTTGATAGTAATCTAAATCAAATCATAACTGATAGTATAACCAGAAGGATGCCATCCAGTGATATCGAAGTTGCCATCTATGCAATGAATCCTAAGACCGGTGAAGTATTAAGTGTTGTCGGTGGAAGGGACTACACAAAAAGTACTTTTAACCGGGCAGTGGACAGTGTCCGCCAGCCTGGTTCAACCATTAAACCCTTTTTGTATTTAGCTGCCCTTGAGTATGGATTTACCCCTGCTTCAACCTTCACCAGTGAAGAAACAACCTTTTACTATGATAATACTAGTTACTCTCCTCATAACTTCGGCAAGATCTATGCCAATCAACCAATTTCAATGGTTTATGCTTTAGCTACTAGTGATAATATTTATGCGGTGAAGACACACCTTTTCTTGGGATGCGATACTTTAGTATCAACTTTGAAACGTTTTGGATTCCAAGGAGATATCCCAGCCATCCCATCACTAGCACTTGGGACCCATGAGTTTAGTTTAAAACAAATGACTGAAGGTTATGCCATCTTAGCTAATGAAGGAGTAAAGGTTGAACCAACGTTCATTAAAAAGATTACCACTATGGATGGTAAAGTTTTATATGAAGCCAAACCTAAAAAAGAAACAATCGCTAATAAAAGCGATGTTTACTTATTAAACGATTCAATGAGATCAATGTTTGATAATCGAATGACCTATAACATTCGTCCAACCGGAGCAGTCATTGCTTCTATGCTCACTCACACCTATGCAGCAAAAAGTGGTTCTACTGATACAGATAACTGGATCATTGGTTACAATCCTGATATTGTAGTCGGTATTTGGAGCGGTTATGATGACAACCGTCCAGTAACCACTAACGCTGATTTAAGGTTTGCTAAGTATATGTGGGCAGATATAGTTGAAGATTACCTAAGAAACAAAAACACAAGTTGGTATAAAACCCCAGATGATGTCATAGATGTATATCTAAATCCAATGAGCGGTTTCTTTCCCACTGAAACCGAATATGCTAAACCACTAACCTTTAAGAAAAGCAATGTACCTTGGTATGTTGATATGATTTACCCTCATATCTTCAACGTTAGTGGCAGTGGATGATATATTGATTTATAAAAGTAAAAACGATGTTTGATGAACATAACAAACATCGTTTTTATTTTCTCACATTAAGGAGGCCTTGGTCCCATAGGTTGCCCAAGAATCGTTCCATTTCAATTATACCATAAAAATACTTGAATGCAAATTACTAAAAATTAATAGAAGTTATAAAATGCAAAATTATAAAAGATATATATTTGTCACGTTGAACTTTTCATCTTTTCATAATAATCAGAAAAATGTTCCTCAGGAAGATATGAATGTTTTTTTATAGCTGACCAGCACTTTTCAATTTCATATAATCCCATAAACCGTTGTTCATATAATATACAAAATATATCAGCAGTTGTTAGATACTCTAAATTGTATTTTTCAATATAAAACCTAATATCTCGCATATTATTACTGCATAAAACAGCTTTGTTTGTTACTGCATATGCAATACATGCAGCTTCACCATCTCCAATAACCTTAATCCCTCGCATTTCTGTTTTATGAGTCATTTCATAAAACAACAAGGCTTCTTCTGAAGGTATTTCAAAATCACATTTTATTATTTTTCGAGCAGCAATCAACTCATCTAATCTTTCTTTAAATTTCGGCTTGTTGTTTGAAATATATTTACATAATTCATCATATACTATCCGGGGTATTATTATTTGTTTAAACAACTTAAACAAATATTCTTCATATCCTATACCTAAAAATGTAGATAGGCAATCCGTATCAAATATATAATTTTTAGTCGAATCTACTTTCTTCCCCATTTACTTCTCCTTCAATTAGATCTCCCCTGAAAGCGGTCAATAATAGCTCAATCTCTTTACCCCTAGAAATTACATCCTGATTTTTTAGTTCTTTAACCAAAGACAGATATCTACCAAAAGTTATGTTGCTATAATAAAGTCGTTTATATAGTTTATCATCATAACCCAATATCTTTGCATTATAGATAACATTATTCTTGAATCGATCCCAATTATTATCAATGATACCTTCTAGCTTTAAACGGTACAATGTTGCTTCTCTACTCATTCCAAAATATTGTTCTAAACGGATTATCTGTTCTTCGGTAATTGTTTCATTTGAAAGACCAGAAGTCTTATCTTTAAAAGCCTTATATGGAGCTAAAAAATATAATGCAAACATATCAGCTAATTTTTCTTCATGGGATGACTCTTTAGAAAGGCTTTTTGAACATATTATTTTTTCTTCTCTCTGTTCAATAAAATAATGATAAAACTCATGTGCTAGAGTAAATCTACATCTTCCGTATGATTGTTGAGAATTTATAGCAATCATTCCAATATCTTTATAACAAATACCACTAATATTATCTCCCAATTCATAAAACACTAAAGTTAAATCGGGAATGTTATTGGCTACTGCAAATAAATCTATTGGACTTGATTCACCTAAGTTTAATTTTTTTCTTAATGTTGTAGCTTGATAATCTAGTTCAATAAGTGTTTGTAAATTATTCATTACCAATCTCCTTGTATAACTTTTTCATTTCTTTTAATTTAAGAGCAATTTCATTAACTCGTGCTAATGCTCTTAAGTCATCACTGTTTAATTGGTTAGTACGAAAACTGATATTTAATGACTCTTGTTCATTATTATTAAAAAAATACGAAATATCATATCCAATTAAATTACATAACTTTTCTGCCATTTCATATGTTAAAGGTCTTTCACCATTTTCAATTTTTGAAATATAACTTTGATCTACATCTAAATATTCAGCAATTTGTTTTTGATTTAATTTTAATCCTTTCCTTAAATTAATAAACTTTTCTTTCATATTTATTATCATTCCTTTACTTTTCGCTTCTTTTTTATTCTTCCTATCCTCACTTTTATTATTTAATATTTTTCCTAACCTCCTCAATATAATTATATGCAAACTTGTCATATTTGTCAACTCTTTTGTCTGTGAAAATATGACAAAATTAGTATATTACAATTATATAATTTTAATACATTTTTTAAACATTTTTACAACACATAGAAAATACAGGTTTTGCTACAGAAATCCAGCAAACCATCATTTTTTTAATTTATAAATCATCAGGTGCTCTAACAAAATGGAGGATCCGTTCATAATAACGTTTCTGCTTTTCTTTTGGTATTCCTTTAAAAATAAAGTCAGGATTATAAATTATTCTCATATTGCCCCACCCCCATTAAGTTAATCCTTTGTAAATGTAAACTAAAAAATGTACAAAAATGGCGAAATGAAATTGTACAATTATGGCGGTTTAGTTTTGAACTCTGTTTTGATTATCACCACCATTTACAGACTCGATTTTATCTTTTATACGATAAGATCTTCCAGCTATTTTGATTATGTGAGAATGATGAAGTAAACGGTCTAAAATGGCATTGGCAATTGTAATATCACCAAATACTTCTCCCCATTTTGAAAATGGTTGGTTTGTAGTAATTATAGTTGATGTTTTTTCATACCGCTTGGTTATTAACTGAAAGAATAAATTTGCACCCTGTTTATCTTGAGGAAGATATCCTATTTCATCAATGATAAGTAGTTTGTAACGTCCAAATTGCCGAAGTGCATCATCTAAACGGTTTTCATAAGCTGCTTTTGATAATTTATGGATTAATGCTTGACAACTAATAAAATAAGTTGATATTCTTTTCTTACAGGCTTCAATTCCAATCGCTGTGGCTAAATGTGTCTTTCCAACACCACTGGTTCCAACAAATAGAATATTCTCTTTGTTTTCAATAAACTTAAAAGTCATTAGCTCTAATAATTGAGTTTTGTTTACAGTTGGTTGAAATGAGAAATCAAAATCATCAATAGTACGGATATAAGGAAAGTTTGAAATACCTATATTAATTTTCTCTGCTCGTTCGTTTCTAAACTGAATCTCTTTTTCAGTTAATTCATAAAGTGCTTCTAAAACCAAATCATCTTTGACGTTTCGCGATTCAAGAAAAATTGGTAAATTTTCATGCATTCTTTCTAATTTTAAAATTTCAAAATTATTTAATACGCGACTGTATA